>NZ_BAAGSM010000009.1:0-208939 GCF_054782435.1 Nocardia thraciensis | reverse complement strand
GCCACCGGCGCCGCCCGACGGGCGCCGCCCGCCGCCGCGGCCCACATAGCCGGGCGCACCCGCGGCCGCCTGGCTGCGCACGCCGACGGCCTTGGTGCCGACCGCGCCCAAGGCGGCCGCGCCCAGCAGCACGCCACCGGTGGCGGCCAGACCCGAACCGCCGCTGCCGACGATCGCGACCGCCGGGGTGACCAGGCGCATCAGCGCGGGCAGCACGAACGCCACACTGCACAGCAGCACGATCGCCACGAGCATGCGCTGCGCCTGATCGGCATCGGGCAGCCCCGCGGTGGTGGTCAGATCGTCGGTGTTGCCGATGGCCACGAAGGCGATCATGTAGACGATGGCGGCCACCGGTTTCCAGAGCATGAAGGCGATGATCCAGCCGATCAGCTTCGGATACGCCTGTCTGCCGGTACTGGTCCCCGACGCGGCCGCCGCCAGCGGCAGCACACCCGCGGCCACCACCAGCAGGCCCTGCCGCACGATGGCGAGCACGATCTGCGCGAGCGCCCCCAGCAGGCCGACGATCGCGATGATCAGCACCAGGCCCGGCGAGAACGCCTGCAGCTTCGCCGTTTTCACCATGAACTCGGCGATGTTCTTGGCGTTGCCGTCGGTGGCATCCTGAATCACCCACGCGGAGAAGCGATCCGAGGCCTGGGTGCCCGCGACGATCACCGCGCCCAGCATCCAGGAACTGAACACCACCCTGGCGAACATCCGGAACGACTCGCCCGCCTCGTTCAGCGCGGCCCCGCGCCGCGCCTCCGCCAATCTGGCGCCGGACAGGATCACCGATACTATCAACAGCAGAATCTGGGCTTGATAGGTGTAGTCGTTGATTCTCTGGAACAGCTCCCCGCCGTTGCTTATTCGCTCGTTGGGGACCTTCATCCAGAAGGTCAGCGCGAGGATCAGCGCCTGCCCGAGCCCGTTCATCAGCGAGTCCACCACCTTGCCGAAGGTGGAGTCCCACGCCTTGTCGCGCACGGCGCCGGCGGCGTCGCCCGGGTGGGTCGCGGCGTTACCGGCCTTGCACGCGGCCGACGCGGCGTCGCCGAGCGAGACGCCGGGCAGACCGAGACCGTCGAGATCGTCGTGGATCTCGTTGCAGGTCTGGTCGAAGCCGTACTGTGCGTAGGCCACCGTCGGTGTCGCGATCATGACGGTGAACACGACCGCGAAGATCGTGAGAATGCGCCTCACCATGTCGTCCACCCTTCGATGCTTCGCAGGGAATCGATCCGGACCAGTTGTTGCCCGTCCACAGCCGTCAGCTTCCAATCACCGTCACGCCAGGCGACCGCGAGACGCATGCCGACCCATGTCGGTTGGCCATCGATGACTTCTCTTGCCTTTCTTGCGATGTCGACGACCGCGTGGTCGTCGGTGTAGGTGTCGACGCGAAACGCGTCCGAGGCGTACAGCAGCGGGGTCAGCTTCTCCGGCAGGCGATCGGACACCTTGCCCGCGGCCAGCAGCCGGTCGTATTCGGCCAGGTACTCCGGTGAGACCGCCGCCAGCCGAAGCAGCAGTTCCCGATCGCTCGGGTTCGCGTTGGTGCGCCAGAAGTTCTGCTCGGCGGCCAGCACGGCGCCCTGCGGCGTGTGCGCGAAACCCGTGGCCGCCTTGCCTTCCACCCGGGCCGGGCCGTCCGAGCCCGAGAAACGGACCACCGGCCCGCCGAACACCCGCTGCCGGACGCCTTGCGCCTCAGCGGGATTCGGCGCCGCGCTCAGCCACCGCGGGTCGTCCGGGCGGCGCTGGGCCGCGGCATCCTGCGGAAGCTGCTGTCCCGCAGGGTTGTTCGGAATATCGACGCGGCGACCGAACATATCGGTCTCGGGTGCGCCGAACCCTTCCGCGGCGGGCGCGACCACCGTGCTGGTATCGGCCACAGGGACGGGAACGCCGCCCGCCGACGTCCCGCTCTCGTCGCGCCGCACCGTCACCACGGTCACCGTCACCGCCAGCGCGACGGTGACGAGCGCCGCGGCGCCCAGCAGCCGCAGCTGTGCGGGGCTGCCCGCTCCGCGCCCGCTCACCATGGCGTCCACCCCGTCAGCGAGTCGATGTACTCGGTGGGCGAGCCCTTGGACTCGGTCGGCTTGAGCCGCCAGTCGCCCGAATCCCACACCATGACCAGCCGGACCGCCGCCCACTTCTGCTGACCGTCGGTCACCGGGCCGCGGGCGGCCAGGCGCACGATGGCCATATCGTCGGCGTAGTTCTCGATCCGGAACGCGTCCGGCGCCACCAGGTATCGGGTCACCCGCTCCGGCTGCTGTTCGGGCAGCCTGCCCGCGTCGAGCGCCTTGTCGTAGGCCGCCAGCTGCTGCGGGGTCGCCCGCACCTGCTGGGTGTACAGGTTCCGGTCGGCCGGGCGGGCGTTGAGGCGGTAGGTGATCTGCGCCGCCGCCAGCACCGCGCCCTGCGGGGTGTGCGAGTATCCGACGGCCAGGCCGTTCTCGTCGATGTGGGCGGGCCCGTCACTGGTGGAGAACGGCACCGAGGCGCCGTGCACGCGCTGCCAGCCCCGGGGTTCGGCGGTGCCCGCGGGGGCGGCGGTCAGCCAGTCCTCGTCCACGGGGCTCTTCTCCAGCGCCGGATTCTGCAGCAGTGGTTGTCCCGCAGGGTTGTTCGGGATATCGATGCGCCGACCGAACAGATCCACCTCCGGCGCGGCGAAGCCGGTGGCGCCCGTCCCGGCTACCGGCGACGGGAGCGACTCGGGCGGCTTGCCCCCCTCGGAATCGTCCCCCCCGACATACATGAAGACCCCGACGATGACGATCAAGGCGAGCACCGCGGCCGATGCGATGACGCCGAAGGAGATACCGCGATCGGCATCGGTATACGAGCCGCCCGCATCCTTCCCGGTCATGTCGGAGCCTCCAATGTCACTATGTCGGTGGGCAATTCGGCGATGGAGTCGACCGGACGCGCGGTGGCGCCGGATTCGGGCAGGCGTAACCTCCAGTCCTCGTCGAACCATTCGACGGTGGTGTGGTTCACCGCCCGCGAGCCGTCGGAATACTCGGTGTAGACGTCCACGCTCGATCTGTCTCCGGTGAAGCCGAGCACGCGGTAGCCGAGTACGCGCGGGGCGTACTGCTCCGCCGCGGGAGCGGTGATCGACAGCTGCACCCGGTTGACCGACCACTCGTCGCGGGCCGGTCCGGGCACGAGTTCCCGGGCGACCACCGTGGACCACTGGCTGTCGGTGGCCACCGACAGCCGCACCGAGTGGGTGATGGCCGCGACCGCCGCGCCCGCCGGGGTGCGATCGAATCCCGTTGCGGCGCCGTCGCTGTCGTTTCTGGGGCCCTGATCGGTCACCGGCAGGGCGACGCCCTGGTACGGCTGCCAGCGCACCCCGCTGGGCGGGCGCGCCGGATCCGGGTTCGACGTGTCGCCGTGCTCGCCCCCGCCGCATCCGGCGGCGGCGAGCACGGCGACACCGAGCACGCCCGCGGCGGCCCGGCGCAGACGCAGCGGGTGCACCGCGTGCGCTGGCGCGTCGATCTCGGCCGAAGTCATAGGGGCCCAACCGTTCACGTCGGCAGTATGGTCAGTGCGATCGCGCTCGCCGAACTCGCCACGATGGCTCCGATCAGGCTCATGACGATGCCGTGCGAGGCGTCGTTCACGGCCATATCGTCGCGCATCGCCGACCACAGCCGACCGGCCGAGATGATCATCCAGGCCAGGCAGAACAGCAGCACGACCCACAGCAGCCAGTCGATCAGCTGCATGATCGGCTCGACCACTTCGGACGGCATCTGCTTGTAGGCAAGCACGCTCGCGGCGGACATCAGCTACCGATGACCGCGTTCATGATGGTTCCGGCGCTGGTGGCGATGATGCCGCCGATCATGGCCCCCGCCACCATCTTCGGCGATTCCAGCCCGCCCCCGGTCCACTTCTCCCATGCGAATTTTCCTCCCGCGTAGGTGATTCCCATGATTCCGGACAGCAGCACGAACCACGTGAAGTACCGAACCAATTTCAGCAATTTCTCCGACGCGGGTGGCGCTTCGGGCGTCGGATTCCCGACTTGAGCGAGAACTGCGCCGTACGTCTCGTGCACGGCGGCCAGGATGGTACTCATCGAGCGTCCTCTTCTTCTTCCAAGTGCGAACTGCTAGCTACTTTTTCACGTATGAGATCGATGATGCTCGCGCCGAGCTCGTCGACGTCGTGCGGAACCTCTTGTAACGGATCGAGTTTGCGCTTCTTCTGCTGCGGGGGCGGATCGGACGGCGACCACACCGGCAGCTGATCGGGCTCGACGAGCATCCACTCCTCGTGCCAGGGCACCTGCCACATCCGGCCCGCCAGGGAGCCGACCACATCGCGGTAGCGGCGGATCTCGACGGGCATCCGGCCCGGCCGGGCGGCCACCGTGATCAGGCCGAGTACCTCGCTCGGCCCGGCCAGCCCCGCGCGATGCTGGCGCAGCAGATCGTGAGCGCGGGTCAGCCCCGCGATGGTCTCGCGAGCGACCAGGATGACGAAGGGGGACTCGTGCTCGAAGACTCCGGGCCAGCGCCGGTGCGAATCCGCCGCGGGCGCGAGCACATGCGCGAGGCTGCTGGCGCCCGCACCGCCGTGCACGCCGAGCAGCCACACCAGCGGGGCGCGCCCGACGCCGGGCACGGGGCGCTCCCACACGGGGGCGCGGCGCGCCTCGGGCGGGGCGACAACGCCCGCGGTGCCGACCGGGCTCTCGCCGCCGGCAGTGGATTCCGATGAACTTCCCTGTTCCTTCATGGCCGCGGTCATGATGCCACCCCCGCCACCAGCGTGCGATATGCCCTCCGAGTGTCGGCGGCAAGTGTGTTGTGGCGCACCAGTTCTCCGCGGGCCAACTCCGGGTCGTAAGGGATCTCGCGGATATCGCGCACCCAGCCCGTGAGATGTTCCCGCAAATGTTCCGCGACCACCGGATCGTTGCCGGGCAGCTGATGGGATACCACGATCGTGGTGTCGCCGACGATGCCGCCACCCTGCCCCTCGGCCGGGCCGCCGAACTGGTCGTCGAGCCATTCCAGCGTGACGCGCAACCGGTTGGCGGCGTCGGCGCGGGCCGGGATCGCCAGCACCAGTGCGATATCCGCGTCCTCGAGCAGCGGGCGCAGGTGCCGCCCGGCGATCGGGCTGCCACCGTCGTAGACGGGCGTGTACCCGGCGTCGGCGACGGCGCGCGCGACGGTCAGGTAGGTGGCCCGGCGGCGCAGCGGCGCGGAGTCGCGCCACAGCAGGCCGATGCCGGAACTGGCCTGCGACAGACATTCCTTCAGCGGCGCCGGTTCGTCGTCGCCGCGGCCGTACAGCCACTGCTGCAGGCTGATCGGGCTCAGATGTTCGTCGGCGCCGCGCAAGGCCAGGTCGCTGCCCGCGGACGTGGCGTCCACGGCGGCGGTCGGCGCGCCCGCGGCGCCCAGCTCACCGGCGATACCGAGCGCGGTCGTGGTGGTACCCGCGCCACCGCAGCCGCCCACCACCAGAATCGGGCGCGGTAGCGGCCCGTCGTCACCGTCGCCGCCGCGACGCTTGCCCAACCGCACCACCGGAGCCTTGGTGCGCGATCGACCGCTCGCCGGGTCGCCCGGGTCGGGCGCCTCGTCGAGCCACCGGCTCCAGTCCTGTCCCATTGTCTCAGCTCTCCTCTTACCCGGCCGCGATGCCCGTGATCAGGGTGCGGCCGTCGATCACCGCGGTGGTGACCGTCTGCTTGCCGTAGGTCTTCGGCGCGGCGCCGGGCCGGCGCTCGGTGACCTCCACCAGAAACTTGTCCGCCCCCTCCTCGCCCCGGCCCACGGCGGTCACCCGCACGCAGTGGGTGGTACCCAGCGGAACGGAATCGATGCCGCGCTGGATCACCGGCGCACCCGAGATCGCGGCGGCCGGCGCCACGACCTCTCGGGCGCGTTCGGCCGACCGCTCGACGTAATAGGAATGCTGGAACCACATGATCGCGTCCGGACCGGAAGCGGTGCCGCCCGGCTCGGCGCCGCGCATCATCCGCTCGGTCCGCTCGGTGGGGCAGAAATTCGCGGCCGCCCCGTCGCCGGTGACCGAGGTCAGGCGCACCGCCGAGGCGGCGCGCGCGCCGGAATCCGTTGAGCCGCCGCGGGAATGCAGCAGATACAGCGCGGCGGCGCCGGCGGCCGCCAGCAACAGCACGGCGATCAACAGCACCAGCGCTGTACGCCAGCGGCCCGGGCGCGTGCGCTCGCGCAGGGTGTGCGGCGAGGCGGCGGCGCCCGGCCCGTCCCGGCCGATGCGCCCGCGCACCACGGGCTCGCGGGGCGGCGGGGACTGATCGTCCTCCTCGTCGTCCCACGGGAAGTGCACGACGTCGCCGTCGCGCTCCGGGTAGTCGTCGTCCGGGCCGGGCGCGTGATCGCCCACCCAGTCGCTCCAGCCGCCGACGAATTCGCTGCGGCGGCCGGGCGGCTCGTCGGCGAACGGAATGTCGAAGGGTTCGGGCTCGGTGTCGCGAATGTAGTGCGGGTAGCGCGCCGCGCCCCACGCGCCGTCGTCCTCGGCGAACGACGGCTGCTCGCGCACCGGCGGGCGGGCCGTGACGCCGGGCGGTTCGAGCGCCGGATACCAGCGCTCCAAGTCTTTGTACGACTTCAACATTCCCCCCTTCCCGCGGAGCCAGGCACGTCGTGCAGCATCGTCGGACCCTCTCGGCGATCAGTTTGTGGAGAACGGGTAGTCGTTGGCGGTACCAGCGGTGGGCGAGGTCGACGGCACGCCGCCGGGGCCTGTCCCAAACGGAAATTGTCCCGTACCCGACGAATTCGGCGAACTCGACGCGCCGGGCGGCGGCGCCAAGATTCCGGTAATCGGGCTGTTCGAAGTACCTTTCGGGGACCGCGGGCCGCCGTGCGCCGCGACCAGGTCGCGGGCCGCGGCGGCGAACCAGTCGGCGACGAACCGGACCGGGGCATCACCGCGGGCGTCCACAGCCGCGGTGGCGTAGGCGCCGTGGCGCTGGACGGTGTCCCAGTACCGCACCCAGGCGGCGGTGTCGAGCAGGTCCTTGTTGTCGGTGATGTTCTGCACGACCGCGTCGAACGCCTGATTCACCAGTCGCGATACCGTCGTCGGCGGGACCAGCTGGGTGACCGCCCCGGCGAGCTTGGTGGCGAGCAGCACCAGCGCGACCGGCGGGTTGTTCAGCGCGGCGCGAGCGAGTTCGCCGAGGGCGGCGGGATTCAACACGGTCCGCACCGCGGTGCCCACCGCGTTCAGGCCGATCACCCCCACCTTGAACATCGCGCGCATCGGATCGGCGAGCGCGATGCGGCTGCGCGGATCGGAGGCCTCGGAGATGCGCTGCGAGATCGACTGCTGCGGCTGGTAGGACAGCGAGGCGGGCGCGGTGCCCTGCAGGTCGGAGTTCACCACCGTGGTGGCGGTCTTGATCGAGGTGAAGGCCAGCGCCTGGGAGATGGACACCAGCGCGGCGATCGGGTCGCCGCCCGAGAGCTGGGACTGGCCCGCCACGTTCGTGACGGCGCGTAGGATCGGCGCGCCCGCGGGGGCGTCACAGGCGAGATCGCCCGCGGCGCAGAAGCTGGCCACGCGGCCGGTGAGCGCGCCGAAATTGACCGCCCGGTCCCGATCCGGGCCGATGCCGCCGCCGACCGCGGGCTCCTGATCCAGCGTCCGCAGCGCGGATACCCGGTCGCCCGCCGTGCCGGGCGCCGCGTCCGGCGTCGCCTTGCCGGGCGAGCCCGGGAACAGCGGCGCACCGGGATTGCGGGTGGGATCGGCGAAAAGCGCTACGGCGGCGATCTTTTCCGGCGGCAGGACGCCCCGGCCCGCGCCGATCTCCTGGGCGAACATCGAAGCCACGTGGGCGCCCTGGGAGTAGCCCACGACCGCGAACCGGGTCTGCTCGCAGCGCCGCGCGACCTGCTGCGCCATCCCCCGCAGCCGCGACAGACCCCCGGCCAGCGACTCCGAATACGGCGCGGCGCCACCGGGTACGGCGCCGCCGAAACCGGATTCGTAGGGCACGTAGGCCCGTTCGACCAGGCCGCTCTCGGGCGCCTCGGCCAGCAGCGGCAGGAATACCGAGGACAGCATGCCGGTGTCGGTGGTCGGGGCCGCGTCGGGGGAGGATTCGCCGGTGCCCTGAATTCCCAAGGCGTACAGGGCCGGGCAGACGGCGATCGGGACCTCGGTGGTGGGGCCGGACGGCTGCGCCTGTGCTGGGGTTACCCCGATCGCCGTCACCGCTGCGACGGTGAGCGCGACCGTGGCCCAGGTTGTGCGCGTGGCCAGCAAGACCTGACCCCCTTCACCAGCTGTATGCATCAGTTCGGAGGGCCGAGTGCCGCGGCGACCCGTCGTCGGCGATCTTGCTGCGCAGGCGATCACCATGCGTTCGAGTTGCCGCCGTAGCCGCGTGCCCCGAAACGCAATAGACCGTAACAGAATCGAGCGAACGACGCAGTGCATCCTGCACAATGCGAACGCATCCTCGGAACAATCCACGTCAGGACGGTAAACAGACCGGAAGAATTCTAGCCCTGGCCGTCGAGTTTCGTGACTTGTAGCAACAATTCGGCGACCCGCACACGGATCCCCCACGCCGCGAACCGAACTCACCACACGGGTGCCGTTGCCGCGGATGAGAGGGGGCGGTGAGCAGACAGGGGCAACCCGAGTTGACTGCGGAGCAGTTAGTCAACTAAGATTGCTTGCATGTCAGGCGCCGACAGTTCCCCGCCCGAAGATCCCGCCGATGCGCTCACCGCCGTGGTCGCCCTGCGGCGGCTGGCCGATCAGGTCGAGGACGCCGCCGTCGAGCAGGCCATGCGGGCCGGGTGGGGGTGGCCGCGGGTCGCCGAAGCGCTGGGCGTCACGCGTCAGGCGGTGCACAAGAAACATGCCAAGCGGCTCATCGCCGCCGGTGTCACCTTGAGGAGGCGTGGCGACGGCCGCGATCGATAGGTTCTTCCAGCTCGACAAGCTATTCCTGCGCAACGAATTTCAGCTCTACCTGCATCGGATCATCCTGCGCGGCGAGTCGGAGGCGCGCGACGACGGCTCGTCGACGATGCCGGCACAGCATCTGTGCGCCCCGTGGACCTGCTGCTCGGCGTGCTGGCAGCGGAGGTCGGCACCGTGCCGTGCGCCCTGGCCCTCGCCGGTGTCGACCGCGACGACCTCGTGGCCCGTCCAACAGCTTTCAGGGCGGTATCACGCCAACCGCCGCGTGCCGCAGAGCCCCGGTCCGGCGCGGCGAGTTTCTAGTCGAGCGATTTCCAGAAGCTCCTCAGAGCCTCGGCGCCGCGGGCCGGATCCTGCACCATCCACCAGTGCCCCAGGCCGTCGAGTACCGCCGTGCGCGCGCCGGCGCGTTCGGCCGCCCGAGCCCGCAGGTCGTCGGAGCCGACGTATCCGTCCTCGGTGGCCACGAGCGAAAGTCCCGGCCGCGCAGCGGCATTCGCCATCATCGCGACATCGCGCCTCGACGGTCGGCGCCGGTTCGGCCGCCACTGTGGCGCCCGTCACGGCTCAGGCCGCAGACGTCACCCGGTAGACGTCGTACACGCCCTCCACGTTGCGGACCACGTTCAGCAGGTGGCCGAGATGCTTCGGGTCGCCCATCTCGAAGGTGAACTTGCTGATGGCGACCCGGTCGCCGGAGGTCATCACCGACGCGGACAGGATGTTGACCTTCTCGTCGGCGAGCACCTTCGTCACGTCCGACAGCAGGCGGGTGCGGTCGAGCGCCTCGATCTGGATGGCGACCAGAAACACCGACGACGGCGACGGCGCCCACTTCACGTCGATGATGCGCTCGGCCTGGGCGCGCAGCGAGTCGGCGTTGGTGCAGTCGGTGCGGTGCACGCTGACCGCTCCCCCGCGGGTCACGAAGCCCATGATCTCGTCGCCCGGCACCGGCGTACAGCACTTGGCGAGCTTCGCGACCGTGCCCGGGGCGCCGGGAATCTCGACTCCGGCGTCGCCGCTGACACGCTGGCGGGTGGGCAGGGTGGAGGGCGTGGACCGCTCGGCGAGCTCGTTCTCCACGTCGCCGACGCCGCCGAGCTGGGCCATCAGCCGCTGCACGACGGTATGCGCCGAGACCTGGCTCTCGCCGACGGCCGCGTACAACGCCGAGACGTCGGTGTAATGCAGTTCGTGGGCCAGCGCACCCATCGCGTCGGCGCTCATCAGCCGCTGCAGCGGCAGCCCGGACCGGCGGACCTCCTTGGAGATCTGCTCCTTACCGGCCTCGAGGGCCTCCTCGCGGCGCTCCTTGGCGAACCACTGCCGGATCTTGGCCTTGGCGCGCGGGGACACCACGAAGTTCTGCCAGTCGCGGCTCGGCCCGGCGTTCTGCGCCTTGGAGGTGAAGATCTCGACGACCTCGCCGTTCTCCAGCTGCCGCTCCAGCGCAACCAGCCGCCCGTTGACCCGGGCGCCGATGCAGCGGTGTCCGACCTCGGTGTGCACGGCGTAGGCGAAATCGACCGGCGTCGACTTCTGCGGCAGCGTGATGACATCGCCCTTCGGCGTGAAGACGAAGATCTCGGGCGATTTCAGGTCGAAGCGCAGCGACTCCAGGAACTCGGCCGGGTCGGCGGCCTCACGCTGCCAGTCGAGCAGCTGGCGCATCCAGGCCATGTCGTCGACCTCGGTCGAGTCATTGGAGTGCTTGCCCCGGGTCTCCTTGTAGCGCCAGTGCGCGGCGATGCCGAACTCGGCCGTGCGGTGCATGTCCTGCGTGCGGATCTGGACTTCCAGCGGCTTGCCGTCCGGGCCCACGACGGTGGTGTGCAGCGACTGGTAGACGCCGTAGCGGGGCTGGGCGATGTAGTCTTTGAAGCGCCCGGCCATCGGCTGCCACAGCGAATGCACCACGCCGACCGCGGCGTAGCAGTCGCGCACCTCGTCGCAGAGGATGCGGATGCCGACCAGGTCGTGGATGTCGTCGAAGTCCTTACCCTTGACGATCATCTTCTGGTAGATCGACCAGTAGTGCTTGGGGCGGCCCTCGACGATGGCGTTGATGCGGCTGGCGGCGAGCGTGTTGACGATCTCGGCCCGGACCTTGGCCAGGTAGGTGTCGCGCGAGGGCGCGCGGTCGGCGACCAGGCGCACGATCTCGTCGTACTTCTTCGGGTGCAGGATCGCGAAGGCGAGATCCTCCAGCTCCCACTTGACCGTCGCCATGCCCAGCCGATGGGCAAGGGGCGCAATGACTTCCAGTGTCTCGCGGGCCTTCTTCGCCTGCTTCTCCGGCGGCAGGAAGCGCATGGTGCGCATGTTGTGCAACCGGTCGGCCACCTTGATCACGAGCACCCGCGGATCGCGGGCCATGGCGATGATCATCTTGCGGATGGTCTCGGCCTCGGCGGCGGCGCCCAGGTTGACCTTGTCCAGCTTGGTGACGCCGTCGACCAGGTGGGCGACCTCGGCGCCGAACTCGCGAGTCAGTTCCTCGAGCGAGTAGCCGGTGTCCTCGACCGTGTCGTGCAGCAGCGCGGCCACCAGCGTGGTGGTATCCATGCCGAGTTCGGCGAGGATATTGGCGACCGCGAGGGGATGGGTGATGTACGGATCGCCGGACTTGCGGAACTGGTGGGCGTGCTTCTCGTCGGCGACGTCGAAGGCGCGCTGCAGCAGCTGCAGGTTGGCCTTCGGATACAGCTCGCGGTGCACCGTGGCGAGGGGTTCGAGCACCGGTTTGACCGCGGCGATACCGCGCTGACCGGTCATCCGGCGGGCGAGCCGCGCGCGGACCCGGCGGGAGGCGGAGGTGGGCACGGCCGCCGGAGTGCCCGGCTGGCGCATCGGCATATTGCGCGGGCTCGGGGCCGTGGCGTCGCCGGTGGTGGGAGCGGCGTCGCTGCCCGCGCTCGATTGCTCGGCATTCGCCTTCTCCAGATGCTGAGTCATGCCACCACCTCTCCCGGCTAGATCGGACCACCCTATCCGACCGGTCCATCGGCTCAGACCACCAACTTTAATCCGGTCGGGTGACACGCGCCGGGCGCCGCCGCTTACAAGCTCGCCGCGCGGCTCGATCGAACGTAACCACAGGCCGTCCGCTGGCGATAACCGGTCATAGCGCACCGACATCGGTCTCGGGGCAGTTCGCGTCGATGCGCCCGCGCGCGATGAACGCGCCGGAAGATGTCGCCGCGGGGCGGGGGTCGCCGGGTCGGTTCCGCCGGCCGCTGCCGTGACCTGATCCGCCGCCGCTCCGGGTTCATCAAGTGCGGCAGCGCTTTCGGTGGCCGCGGTACCCGGGCGAACAGGCGATCAGCGACGCCGCAGCGACGGATCCAGCAGGGCCGGTACGATGTCGTGCTTTTCGGCCGGGGCGAGGTCGACACCCGGTGCGACGATCGCGTCTATGGCGTCCAGCACATCGCCGGACAGGACGGTGTCCGCGGCGGCGAGCTGAGAGCGCAGGTGCTCCATGGTCCGCGGGCCGATGATCGCGCTGGTCACGGCGGGGTGCGCGGTGACGAATCCGAGGGCGAGCTGGATCAGGGTCAGGCCCGCCTGTTCGGCGACCTTCGCCAGCTGTTCGACGGCATCCAGCTTGGCTCGGTTCACGGGCACGGCGGTGTCGAAGCGTTCCGGCATGAATGTCGAACGGCTGGTGGCGATTTCCCGGTCCGCGCGAATCGCGCCCGACAACCAGCCCGAGGCCAGCGGGCTCCACACCAGCACGCCGAGTCCGTACTCCGCGGTCACGGGCAGGACGTGAGATTCGATGCCGCGCTGCAGGATCGAGTAGCCCGGCTGTTCGGTGACGTATCGGCTCAGGCGATGCTCGCGGGCGGCCCACTGCGACTGCACGATTCGATAGGCGGGGAAGGTCGAGGATCCGAAGTAGCGGATCTTCCCCGCGCGCTGCAGGTCGGTCAGCGCCGACAGCGTCTCCTCGTCGCTGGTGGCCGGGTCCCATCGGTGGATCTGGTACAGGTCGACGTGGTCGACGCCGAGCCGGCGCAGGCTGTCGTCCAGCGCGGTGACCAGCCAGCGGCGCGAGCTGCCCCGCTGGTTGCGATCGTCGCCCATCGGCATATTCGCCTTGGTGGCCAGCACGATGTCGTCGCGACGCCCGGCGATGGCCCGGCCGACCATCTCCTCCGACTCGCCGCGGCTGTACATGTCGGCGGTATCGATGACGTTGATCCCGGCCGCGAGGGCGGCGTCGACGAGTGCGGTGGCGTCGTCCTGGCTGGTACGCCCGATCGCGCCGAAATTCATCGCGCCGAGCGCGAGGGTGCCGACCTGCACGCCGGTGCGGCCCAAGGTGCGGTATCGCATGACGGTTCCTTCGAGAGAGTGTGCGCGGCTGGCCTCGGCCTGCCGGTTCTGGCATTCTGAACAAGCGGAACGCTGTTCCGCTAGAACTATACGGAACATTGTTCCGTTTTGCCGACCGGAGTGAGAGGTAGCGGCACTGTGGCGGACAACGGCGGCGGATCCGGATCCCCGGCCCAGCGCAAGCGGGCCGACGCGCGGCGCAACGAGGCCGCCCTGCTGGACGCGGCCGCGAAGGCTTTCGTCACGTCCGGGGTCGATGTGCCCGTGCGGGATATCGCCGCCGAGGCGGGCGTCGGCGTCGGCACCATCTACCGCCACTTCCCCACCCGTGCCGACCTCATCGTCGCCGTCTACCGGCACCAGGTCGAGGCGTGCGCCGAGGCAGGTCCGAAACTGTTGGCGGACAACGAGACCCCGCACGCGGCCCTGTCCCGGTGGATCGACCTCTTCGTCGACTTCCTGGTCACCAAGCACGGCCTCGCCGCGGCGCTGCAGTCCGACAACGCCGCGTTCGACACCCTGCACGCCTACTTCCTCGATCGTCTCGTCCCCGTCTGCGCGCACCTCTTGGACACCGCGGCCAGCGCGGGCGAGATCCGCTCGGACATAGCCGCCTACGAACTGCTGCGCGCCGTCGGCAACCTGTGCGTCGGCGCGGAAACCACGCCGAACTACGACGCCCGCCGCATGGCAGGGCTCCTCATCGCGGGCCTACGTCGTCCATAACGCCATCGGGAGACGATCCCACCCCGCGTCGCTCCGGCGCGCGTTGACCGGAACCCACTACGGCTGCGCGCGCAGGACGATGATGCCCGGGGTCGATCGGATGTAGTCGGTGAACGGGCTGTCCACCACCTTGTTGTTCGCGTCCAGGGAGGACGCGTTGCGGAAGACCGGGCCGTCGGGGGTGGCGACGAAAATGCCGACGTGGGTGACGTCCAGGCCGGGCTGGTCGGCGTATGCCCCCACGTAGTCGCCGGTGCGGAGCTGAGCGATGACATTGCCGTCGACCGCGGCAGCGGGGATGTAGGTGATATCGCGGTCCGCCACTGGAATGCCCGGAAGATAGGTTCCGCCATCGCCTTTCGCGTTGAGTCGCTTGGCGGCGGTCACCGCGGCGGGGCTCAGCATCGCGGTGATGTCGGCGGCGGCGATACGCGGGGTGTGCGCCCAATCGCTGAAGAAGTGTTTGCGGTGCGCGAAATCGACTGTGCCACCGGCGTATCGGGTGTCTACCAGATTCGCCGTGAATTGGTCTCGGTCCACCGACCGGCTCAACGCTTCGACATAGTCGAGATAGGTGAAGCAGTCGACCCGCCGAAAGTCCACGACCAACTGTTCGGGCTCGCCAGCCGAACCCACGAGCATGCCCGCCCCATAGGGCGTCCCGAGAAACTGTCGCGACAACAACTCGATCAGCTCCCCCTTGCCCCGCGCCCCCGCCGCGGCCTTGGCAGCCAACAGCTCATCGATCTTCCGCGAGGTGAAGTCATCGATGGTCGCGCTCGGCGGAGCACCCACCGCCACCGTTGACACCACACCACACACCAGCGCCACCAGGACCAGCAGTAGGCGAGCAGCGATGCGCAAGACACCTCCCGGGGCAGTGTGTGCTGGACAACGGCGACGTCCGTGGTCGGCCGCACATTGCGAGGCTACCCGACAGGCGACCCACGCCTCCCGACGACGCCTCCCCGCAGCGGCCGACCCCCTGAACCATCGCGGCATTCGCTCACCCATGTAACAGACGTGCGCGGGCCGGATCTGAACCGGAACCTACTGGCCCGCGGGCTCCCGCTTGGGCAGCTTCCAGCCGGGGCGGGGGAAATGGCAGGTGTAGCCGCTCGGGTAGCGCTGGAGGTAGTTCTGGTGTTCGGGTTCGGCTTCCCAGAACTCGGTCGCCGGGGTCACCTCGGTGACGACCTTGCCGGGCCACAGGCCCGAATCCTCGACGTCCGCGATGGTGGCGAGGGCGACGCGCTTCTGCTCGTCGTCGAGGTAGAAGATCGCCGAGCGGTAGCTGGTGCCGATGTCGTTGCCCTGGCGGTCCTTCGTCGTCGGATCGTGGATCTGGAAGAAGAACTCCAGCAGCGCGCGGTAGTCGGTGTGCGCCGGGTCGTAGACGATCTCCAGGGCCTCGGCGTGACCGGGGTGATTGCGGTAGGTGGGGTGGTCGTTGCGGCCGCCGGTGTAGCCGACCCGCGTCGACAGCACCCCGGGCTGCTTGCGGACCAGTTCCTCCATGCCCCAGAAGCATCCGCCCGCCAGAATCGCCTTCTGCGTATCGCTCACGCCTCCTCCTTCGCGAAAAGAGTCTTGTACTGCCCGTAACCTTCCGCCTCGAGGTCGTCGAGGTGGATGAACCGCAACGCCGCCGAGTTGATGCAGTATCGCAGCCCGCCCGCGTCGCGCGGGCCGTCGGGGAACACATGCCCCAGATGGCTGTCACCGAACGCCGAGCGCACCTCGGTGCGCACCATCAGATGCGACAGATCCCGCTTCTCGGCCACGCTCGCGCCCTCGATCGGCTTGGTGAAACTCGGCCAGCCCGATCCGCTGTCGAATTTGTCGACCGAGGCGAACAGCGGCTCACCGGACACCACGTCCACATAGATGCCCGGTTCGTGGTTGTCCCAATACTCGCCCGTGAACGGCCGCTCGGTGCCGTTCTCCTGGGTGACGTGGTACTGCTCGGGCGTCAGCGCGTCCACCGCCGCCGGATTCCGGTGGTACTCCTGTGCCATACGACCTCCTCATGTCGGCTCCCGGTACAACGGATGGCGGCGTCGCGAAAATCCCGCCCGGCCCGTGCCGTCACACTTCCGTCATCAACCGTGCACCAGCCATTACTCCTCCTCGAGTTGCCGGGCCCGGAATCCCTCCATAGCTTGAATACGGGCGGTAGCGCGACCGGTCGGTGCGGATCGGGCGCGAGGGCTACTCCGGTCGGAGTGCAGAGGTCGGGTTCCACTCGACGACGAGCGCGCGCCGGGCGCGACTGTGCTGCGGGAAGGCAACGAACCAAACGACGCCCGGCGGAACGGATATGGGCATGACGCAGCAACCCAGTACCGACGGCTACGGCGCCGAGGGAGACGTCCGGGCGCATCCCGAGCAGGCATTCGGCGAAGACCCCCTGCTCGTTCGAGACACCGACCACTACACCGACGAATACGTCAAGGGATTCGTGGAGAAGTGGGACGAACTGATCGACTGGAAGAAGCGTTACGCGAGCGAGGGCCGCTTCTTCATCGACCTGCTCAAATCGCGCGGGGTGCGGTCCGTGCTGGACGTCGCCACGGGCACGGGCTTCCATTCCGTCCGGCTGATCGAGGAGGGCTTCGATACGGTCAGCGTCGACGGCAGCCCCGAGATGCTGGTCAAGGCGTTCGAGAACGGCCGCACCTACGGCGGCCACGTGCTGCGGGTCGTGCACGCCGACTGGCGCTGGCTCAACCGCGACGTGCACGGCGAGTTCGACGCGGTGATCTGCCTCGGCAACTCCTTCACCCACCTGTTCTCCGAGCGGGACCGGCGCAAGGCGCTGGCCGAGTTCTACGCGGTGCTCAAGCACGACGGCATCCTGGTCCTGGACCAGCGCAACTACGACACCATCCTGGACAACGGCTTCAGCAGCAAGCACACCTACTACTACTGCGGCGATTCGGTGACCGCCGAGCCGGAGTACGTGGACGAGGGCCTCGCGCGGTTCCGGTACAGTTTCCCGGACGAGTCGCAATACCACCTGAACATGTATCCGCTGCGCAAGGACTACACCCGAAGGCTGTTGCGCGAGGTGGGTTTCCAGCGGGTGGAGACCTACGGCGACTTCCAGGACACCTTCGCCGCCGACGAGCCCGACTTCCTCGTCCACGTGGCGGAGAAGAGCTACCTGCGCACCACCGACTACCGCCACAACTACTCCACCGCCGTCAACGTGGCGCGCGACTACTACAACTCGCAGGACGCCGACAACTTCTACTTCACCATCTGGGGCGGCGAGGACATCCACATCGGCCTGTACGACACCCCGGACGAGGAGATCGCCCCGGCCAGCCGCCGCACCGTGCGCCGGATGGCGAGCAAGCCGCACCTCACCGCCGACAGCCGCGTGCTCGATATCGGCGCCGGCTACGGCGGTGCGGCCCGGTATCTCGCCGCCACCTACGGGTGCCACGTGTGCTGTCTCAACCTGAGCGAGGTCGAGAACGACCGGAACCGGGAGCTGAACCGGCAGCAGGGCCTGAGCGAGCTGGTCGACGTCGTGGACGGCTCGTTCGAGGACCTCCCGTTCGAGGACAACCAGTTCACCGTGGTGTGGTCACAGGACGCGATGCTGCACAGCGGGGACCGGGTGCGGGTGCTGCAGGAGATCATGCGGGTGCTCAAGCCGCGCGGCGAGATCGTGTTCACCGACCCGATGGCATCGGACTCCTGCGACCGGTCGGCGCTGCGCCCGATCCTCGACCGCCTGCACCTGGAGTCCATGGGGTCCCCCGAGTTCTACCGGCGCGAGCTGCACCGCCTCGGCGTCGACGCGACCGAATTCGAGGACCACACGCCCCAGCTGACCACCCACTACGCCCGCGTCCTGCAGGAGACCGAGCGACGCGAGGCGGAGATCTCCCAAACCGTCAGTGCCGCATACCTTTCCCGGATGAAGGTGGGCCTGCGGCACTGGGTCGACGGCGGCCGCGCCGGAAACCTGGCCTGGGGGATCTTCTACGTGCGCGCCTAGCTCCGCTCTCGCTTCCGGCACGCGCTCGGCCGGAAGCCACCTTGCCGAAGTGGATTCCGGCAACCGGCGTGCCGGAAACGCCTTCAGGTAAGTCGAGCACCGTATCAATCGGGGCGGTGTAGTGCGCCGGTGACGAGCCGGAATTGCGCAGGGCCGCCGGGGTTCAGGAGAATATCCGCTCCGGTAGGCACGATATCGGTCAGCTTGCCGCCTACCACGGGCCACCAGCGGTCTGCGCTCAGCCGCTGTTGATGTATTCCAGCGGTGGTGACGAGAACGCATGGCACTCCGTCCGGGGCCGAGTCGACCACCGGTTGGTTCTCGCGATTGCAGGCGATCTGTACGACGGAGTCGCGAAGTGTGGTCACCAACTGCTCGCCTAGTGGCTCACCACCGGCGATCAACCGCAGCAACGCATCGGTGGGATCGGTAGGCGTCGATGCGTCGCGGGGCACATAATCCGGATTCGGCTGGAATGGCCCGGTGTTTTCGGCATCGTCGACCATCCAGCCGCCAATGATAGCCTCCCCCGGCGGCATCGATCCCGAGTGGTTCGCCTGCCACTCCGGATCGAGTAGCAAGAACCAGTTGTCCTTCCGGACCGTGCCCGGCATGGGCTCGATCGCCACGTCCACCTCTCCTTCGGTCATCGAATGGCTGGGCACTCAAGATTAGCGCGAACCGGCACAAGGCTGATCCAGTGAACGATGGCGTTCTCACCACTGAGAGCGCGAGGTCGGACCAGGCGCGCGCACTGTGCGACCATTCGGTGGTGGCGCCGGGGATAACTATCGGTAGTCTGAGCGTATTTTGCGAGCGTATGGCTGCACAGCTAGGCCGTGTCGGCATATCCCGCTCTGATCTGGACGCACGAAATTTCCGATCTGTCGCCGGGAGGATCCGGTCGGCGAGCGACTCGGCCCTAAACACCGACCTCACTGCTGCCCGCAGAATCGGGCCCGACAGTATGGGCGGCGGAGGGTCGGAAAACTCCTCGACGTTTCTCCATGGAACCGATGCGAACAATTCGATCATCCGATTCTCGCCCGACGACGTGTCGAGTATTCCGGTGCGAGATCCCTCCGGAGGCCTGCTGGGGGTGTCGTTCCCGACCAAGGATGGCGACGCGAAGATCATCACCGAGTGGGCCTCGCAAGGGGTGAGGACCAGTGATCACGTCTATCTCCCGCTCCCACACGACCTGATAGACGGCATGGACCGCGGGGTGCCGCTCCACACCTTTGCTGACAAGACTCCGGACTGGGCGTTTAAACCTTCCGTAACGCCGTGGAGTAAAGACGTGAAGCGTACGGGCTTCTCTCCGGTCTACGTGGACGCTCATGCCGACGGCTCGAGCTTCGGCATCGGTGTCCACCCGGGTGGTGCCGACAAATCCGAATCGATCCCGGTGACAGTTGACGGCGCTACTTATGGCCGGGTTCTGGAAGCCAACCGCTACTTCCAGAGTGCGCTCGGTGAGAAACCCGGCAGCCCACTGGTCCTGCTCTCCTGTGACACAGGAAAGCCCGGTGCTGTCTCCGCTGAGTCTCTGGCTGACCGGCTACAGAACGAGGCCGGAATACGGCGGGACGTGCATGCCGCCACGGGCGTGGTCTCCCTGGTTGCACAACCCGCGACCGGCCAGTCCTTGCTCGTCGCGGGGGCCGACGACGCTGCCACTCCGTTCCGGAGCTTCTGGGCGCCTCGCGATCCACCGGACGGATAGTCGAGGGCCGGCGCCGCATTCTTTTGGTACGCAAAAATCGACGTCCGGTGTGACCAGCAGGCCACCCCGTTGGTCCGAGACGGCCTGACGACGAGGTCCCTAGGTCGGCGCGTCCTCCACTAATCCCTCGGTCGTGAGTTCGACCCGCCGCGTGACTCCGATGTCGTCGAGGAAGCGGGGGTCGTGGCTGACCACGATCAGGGCGCCCTCGAATCCGACCAGCGCCTCGGTGAGGTGGCGCAGGCTGGGGAGGTCGAGGTTGTTGGTGGGCTCGTCGAGGAGCAGGAGCTTGGGCGCGGGGTCCGACAGCAGGAGCATGGCCAGGGCAGCGCGCAGGCGTTCGCCGCCGGACAGCGCGCCCGCCGCCACGTCGGCGTCGGCGCCCCGGAACAGGAAGCGCGCCAGCTGGGCGCGGACCTGTTCCGCCGTGGCGTGTGGCGTTGCCGCCGAGACGTTCTCGAACACCGAGCGCTCGTCGTCGAAGATGTCCAGGCGCTGCGGAAGCGTACGCCAGGGCACCTTCGGCGGTTCGGCGGCGATGCGGCGCAGCAGGGTCGTCTTGCCCGCCCCATTGCGTCCGGTGAGCGCGATCCGTTCCGGGCCCGATACTTTCAGCGAGACCACCGGCCCGTTGGCCAGTGTCACCTCCTCCAGGTCGAGCACGTCCTGGCCGGGATACAGCCGGGTGCCGGGCAGGTCGACGCGGATCTCCCGGTCGTCGCGCAGCAGCTCCTGCGCCTGTGTCAGTTGATCTTTCGCCTCCTCCACCTTCGCGATGTGACTGTTGCGCACCTTGCCCGCCGACACCTGGGCCTGCCGCTTGCGCTCGGCCATGATGATCTTCGGCTCGCGCTTGCTGTCCCACATCTTCTGCCCGTACCGCTTGCGGCGGTCCAGTTTGATGCGGGCCTCCACGAGTTCGCGCGACTGCTTGCGCACATCGCCGCGGGCGTCGCGGACCGCGGCCCGCGCTGCCCGCTGCTCGGCCTCGACGATCGCCTCGTAGGCGTCGAAATTGCCGCCGAAGGAACGGATTTCGCCCTGTCGCAGTTCGGCCACCATCGCCACGCGGTTGAGCAGCTCCCGGTCGTGGCTGACCGTCAGCACGGTGCCGGGGAACTGACCCACGACATCGTAGAGTCGTTGGCGCGCAACCGAATCCAGATTGTTCGTGGGTTCGTCGAGCACCAGCACGTCGGGCTCGCGCAGCAGCTCCGCCACCAGGCCCAGCAGCACGGTCTCGCCGCCGGACAGGGTGTCGAGGCGCCGATCCAGCTGTGCCACATCGTCGGCCAGGTAGTGCAGGCCCAGTCGGCCCAGTAGCGCGACGGCGTGTTCCTCGACATCCCAGCGGGTGCCGACGATCTCGAAGTCCCGCTCGTCGCCGTCGCCGGATTCGATGCGGTGCAACGCCTTTCGTACATCATCGATCCCGAGCACCGCGTCCACGCGCCGCCCCGGCGCCAGGCCCAGATCCTGATGCAGATAGCCCAGGCGACCGGGCACGGTGATCGATCCGCGCGCGGGGCGCAGTTCACCGGCGATCAACCGCAACAGCGTGGACTTTCCGGCGCCGTTGGCCCCGACCAGGCCGACATGCCCGGGTCCGAGCACGGCGTCGAGGCCGTCGCATACGGGGGTGCCGTCGGGCCAGACGAAGCTGAGATCGGATACAGAAATAGTCGATGACATGTGCATACTCCTGGGAGGTGGCGTGGGATACGGCGCGCGAATGCGGGCCGCTCGGGGCTACCTCAGCAGAGCAATGCACAACTCCGATCGTCGGAAACAAGACTCGTACAAGTTAGTGGAGACAACCATGGGCGCGCAAGGAATATTTCCGGGATCCAGCTCACACCGGATCCCGTGCACAGAAAGTCGTTACGACTCAGCCGATCCGAAACACCGGGAAGCCGGGTGCGATGGCCGCCAGCTCCTCGTCCGAGGCATCCTTGGTGACACCCTCGAAGAACCGGCCGACCTCCCAGCCCCACTTCCGCAGGTAGAGCCGCAGCACCGGCACCTTGTCCACGTCGGCCACCTCGGTCGCGGTGAACGGCTCGACCTTGCGGCCCAGCCGCAGTTCGCCCGCACCGACGGCGCGCAGGTTGCGCACCCACTGCGTATGCCCGCGCGGCGCCACCAGGTACCGCGCACCCGAGTCGTCGACGAGCAGATTGACCAGCGTGGTCCGCCACTCCCCCGACTTGCGCCCGCGCACGGCCAACAGCCGCGACCCGGCGACACTGATCCCCAGCTTCGGCAGCAGGTTCACCACCTTGCCCAGCATCGGGTCGAGGCCGGTCGGGGCGATGTATCGGGTTGCGCTCATGGTGGTCACTCCTGGCTTCGTGAGCGGTGCTCTCCAATAAGAAAGCATGCACCGCCCCGAGCCGCATGTCAAGAGCAGTGCTCTCGATTTGCCGCGAGACCGAGGGCACGGCGCATCGAGAAATATTGCACCGCAGGGAAACCTGACAAGGGGGCTGCCCGTTTCGACCGGGTCGAAACGGGCACGCCTCAGACATGTACAGATACCGAACCTATCGCACCACGCACGGGAACGGGGCGACCGCGGCGGCGATCGTCAGCACCGTCGGCGGCGTCTTCGCGCTCATCGAGGCCGTCTACATCTTGCTGCTGGTATTCGACGCCAACCCGGCCAACAAGTTCTTCGGCTTCATCAAGGGGCTGGCGGAGCCGCTGGCGCTGTTCTTCCCCGGCCTGTTCAACACCGGCAACTTCGACCTCGACGCCATCATCAATTACGGTCTGGCGGCGGTGTTCTGGCTGGTCGTCACCGGCATTATCGCCCGGCTGATCGCGCGCTTCTGATTACAGCCGCACGATCGAGGTCAACGGGTAATCGCCCTGTCGCTCCCGGCCGCCCAGGAAGCCCAGTTCCAGCACCACGGCGGCCGCCACCACCTCCGCACCCGCGGCGGCGAACAGTTCCGCGCTCGCGGCCAGCGTCCCGCCGGTGGCGAGCACGTCATCCAGCAGCAGCACCCGGCGACCGGCCAGATCGATGCCGTCGGCGGGTATCTCCAGTGCGGCCGAACCGTATTCGAGGGTGTACTCCCGCGAGATCACCGGCGGCGGCAGCTTGCCCGCCTTGCGCACCGCCACCACACCCGTCCCCAGCACGGCCGCCACGCCCGCCCCGAGCAGGAATCCGCGCGCGTCCACACCCGCCACGAGATCGACATCCGCGGCACACGAGCCCAGGCACTCGATGACCGCCTCGAAACCCTCGGCGTCGGCGAAGACCGGCGTCAGGTCGGCGAAACGCACTCCCGGCGTGGGGAAGTCGTCGTGCCAGCGGGTCAGCCGCTGCACGGCCTCGGCCGCCCGGGCCAGCCGCTCCCCCGCCGTCTCTTCCGTCTCCACCATTCCGTGCTTGCTCATCTGGCACCCACTATCCTCGCTCAACCCGCGCCCGCTCAACGCGACAACACCCAGCGGTCCATGTTCCAACCCGCACCGGCCTTGGTGGGGTTCACGATCCCGTTCTCCATGCCGTCCCCGAACGCGACGGTGCGCGGCGTGTTGAACAGCGGGATCGACGGCATCTCACTCCACAGCAGGCGCTCCGCCTCGGTGTCGAGATTCAGCACCGTGGTCGAATTGTCGTCGGCCGCAAGCTGATCCGTGATCGCATCGTAACGCCCATTACCGAAATGCCCGAAATTCAACCCCTCGCCGGTGCGCAGCGCGGCCGTGGCCTCGATCCCGGGCAGCGATCCCGCCGGACCGGGTGCGCCCGCGGTGCTGCCCAGTACCGCGTCCACCTTGCCCTCGCCGAGCTGGGCCGGGGTGAAATCCGGTGCACCGGCGTCGATCACGGTGACGCCGGCCGCCCGGCAGCTGTCGGCGATGGCCGCGACGGTCTGGGCGCGCCGATCGTCGGGTCCGCGATACCCGATGCGGATCGTCGGATTCGGCGCCCCCGCGGCGGCCAGCGCCTGCTGCGCCGCCGCGGGGTCCCCGGTGCGGTACTTGTCGGCCGGTCCGGTGATCGCCGAGTAGTACAGCGAATCGGCCTGCACCGTACGGGAATTCAGCGGACCCGAACCCAGGCCCGACTCGTTCTCGTATCCGGGATGACCGAATCTGTCGAACAGCGCCTGACGCGGCACGCAGGTGGCGAAGGCCCGCCGGGCGGCGGCCGAGCCGAACATGCCCCCGGAGGACAGCACCAACTGCTCGGCGCCCCGGCCGGGGACCTGTTCGACCGAGAATCCGTCCAGGTTCAGGTCTTTCACCGCGCCGGAGCCGATATCGACGACGCCGACCGCCTTGTCGCTCAGCTTGTCCTTCAGGTCGGCGTTCTTCGGCCACACCACGATGCGCGGCGTGCGGGCCTGGTTGCCCCACCACTTCTCGTTCTTGACCAGCACCAACCCTTCGCTGTCGCTGTAGGATTCGATGCGGTAGGGCCCGGAGGAGGGCAGCACGTCGGTGTCCAGCTTGCCCGGGGTCAGCTGCCAGCCGGTATTCCAGAACTGCGCCAGCCGATCCAGGTTGACCGGATCGCCGGTCTGCACCGCCGCAACGATATTCGGCACCCCGGCCGCCTTCGCGGCGATGTGCGCGGGCATCAGATCCCCGGCGTTGAACAGCGTCTTCCAGGCCAGGAAGTGGCGGTTGGGCCGGAACACCACGGTCGCGTCCTTCGACCCCGGCTGACACTCGACCCGCTCGATATCGGAGTACCCGGCCGTCGACGCCGCGTCGAACATCGGAATCTGGCCGCCCGGACCGGGTTTGGTGAATCGGCCGCTGCGCGCGGCCCACTCCAGCACCAGATCGTCACACGAGGTCGCGACGCCGTCGGAGTACACCGCGTCCGGGTTGAGCCGGTACTGGATGGTCTGGGTCTCGCCGGGCACCTCCTTGGCGGTGCCGAAATCGGTGTCCGCGATCGGCTGCCCGTCCGGACCGGTGTAGAAGAACCCGGTCAGCACGCGCGAGAACACGCCCGCCGCACCGCTGCTCGCGCCCGCGCTGCTGCCGCCGTTGTAGCTGACCAGCGCGGCGTCGACCGCGTACCCGATCGAGGGCAGCTGATTCTTGCTGCCGCATCCCGCCAGCAGGCCGCCGGCGAGCGCCCCGGCCGTCAGTACCCCTACCGCCCGCAGCACGACCCGCCGCACGCCGGATCCTCCCTGGTTACGCACTCTGCCTCCTCCGGGGCCGCACCCGGCAGTGAGTCGGACGCCCCATAGACTGCCGGGACGTCCGCCCCCGCCGTACGCTCAGTGCCTTCTCTTGTGCCGCTTCCCGCTCGGCCGGACACCGGGTCTCGGTGCGGCGGAACCGGTCTGGCGCGGGCGCGGCGGCATGCCGCTCGCCGCGGCCGCCCGCGCGGCGGCCGCGTCACCGACCCGCGCGCTGCCCGCGTTCGCCCGCTTGGCGAGCACCTTCTTGGTGTGCGCCGCGTACGGCCCGAACCGTTCCTTGATCGTCACCAGCAGCGGCACCGCGAAGAAGATCGACGAGTACGCACCGACGACCATGCCGACCAGCTGCACCAGCGCCAGATCCTTCAGCGTGCCGACACCCAGCAGCCACACCGCGACCACCAGCATGCCGATGATCGGCAGGATGCCGATGACGGTGGTGTTGATCGAGCGCATCAGGGTCTGGTTGGCCGCCAGGTTGGCCTGCTCGCCGTAGGTGCGCCGGGTCAGGTGCAGCACGCCGCGGGTGTTCTCCTCGACCTTGTCGAACACCACCACGTTGTCGTACAGCACGTAGCCGAGGACGGTGAGCAGACCGATCACGGCCGCGGGCGTGACCTCGAATCCGACGATCGAATAGATGCCCGCCGTCACGATCAGGTTGAAGAACAGCGAGGCGATCGAGGCGATCGACATATCTCGCTCGAACCTGATCGCGATGTAGATCATCGTCAGCACCACGAACACCACGAGCGCGATCAGCGCCTTCTGGGTGATCTGCCCGCCCCACGTCTCGCTGATCTCGGCGATGCTGATCGCGTTGCGGCTGACGTTGTCGGAGGAGTCCTTCGGGTGGAAGGAGTCGAACAGCGCGGCCTGCACCTTGTCCTGCTGCGTGGCGTCGAGGGTGTCCGAACGGATCTCGAACGACGCCGCGGCGCCCGAACCGACCTTCTGCACGGTGACCGGGTCGTGGCCGAGCGCCTGGTTGTAAACGTCCTCCACCTGCGTGGTCGACATGTCCCCGGTCGCGGGCAGCTGGATCCGGGTGCCGCCCTCGAAGTCGATGCCGAGGGTGAAACCGCGGAACACGATGCTGGCCAGCGCGATCACCAGCAGCGCCAGGCTCAGCCCGTAGTACAGCCGCCGCTTGCCGACGATCTGGAATCCACCGGTGCCGGTGTAGAGCCGTTCGAAGAAGCTGTGCCGCGGCCCGGCGTCGATCGGCTCGTCGACGGTCCCCTGGTCGAGGACGGAGTGATTGCTCATCCTCACGACTCCTTTCCGACCAGCACGCCGGCGGCGGCCTTGCGTTCACGGGCGAGCTGCTGCACGGCGCCGAGCCCGTTGACCGAGGGCTTGGCCCAGAACGGCGAGCGCGAGGCCATCATCATCAGCGGCGAGGTGACCAGGTACAGCACGATCACGTCGAGCACCGTGGTCAGGCCGAGCGTGAACGCGAAACCCTTCACCTGCCCGGCGGCCAAGATGTACAGCACCGCCGAGGCGATGAGGCTCACCGTCTTACCCGACAGGTTGGTGCGCTGGGCGCGCGCCCAGCCGCGCGGCACGGCCGAGCGGAAACTTCGGCCCTCGCGCATCTCGTCCTTTATTCGTTCGAAGAACACGACGAACGAGTCGGCGGTCATACCGATACCGATGATCAAACCGGCGATACCGGCCAGGTCCAGGGTGAAATTGATCCACCGGCCCAGCAGGATGATGATGCCGTACACCGCGAAACCCGCTGCGATCAGCGAGAATCCGGCCAGGAAGCCCAACATCCGGTAGTACGCCAGGCAGTACAGCAGCACCGCGACCAGGCCGATCGCACCGGCGATCAGGCCCGCGCGCAGCGAGGACAGGCCGAGCGTGGCCGACACGGTCTGCGCCTCCGAGGTGGAGAACGACAGCGGCAGCGAGCCGTACTTCAGCTGGTTGGCCAGTTCCTTGGCCGACTGCGAGGTGAACTGCCCGGTGATCTGGGTGCTGCCGCCCTGCTGCGGGCCCTGCTGCACGACCGGCGCGCTGATCACCTTGGAGTCCAGCGTGAACGCCACCTGCTTCTGCAGATACTCGCCGGTGAGCTGGGCCCACGGGTCGCTGTTCTTGAACGTCAGGTCGATCGCCCAGCGTGACTGCTGCTGCTGGAACGAGGCGCTGGCGTCCTTGATGTCCTGGCCGTCGATGCGGCTCTTGTCCAGCAGATACACCGCGCCGTCGCTGCCGCAGGTGACCAATGGCAGGTTCGGGTCGTCGTTACCGGCCAGCGGATCGGGCTTGCCGCAGTCCATGGTCTGCATGGCCAGCTGCAGGACCTGCGGGTCCGAGCTCTGCCGCAACGCCTTCGCGGTGGCGATCTCCTGCTGCGTGCGCTGCTGCGGGGTCAGGTTCGGATCCGGTTGCGGCGCACCGGGAGTCGGCGCGGGGCTCTCCGGCGACGGTGCGGGGCTCTCCGGTGACGGCGCGGGCTCGCTGGGCGCCTGAGCCGGGAACACCCGGTTCTGCGCCGCGCCGCCGTTCGGCGCGGGCTGCTCGTTCGGCGCGGGTTGTTCGTTCGGGGCCGGACCGCTCGGCTGTCCCGCGTCCGGCGGCAGGCCCGTATCGGTCTGCGCACCCGGCGGGAGTTGCGGCAGCCCACCGGGGCCGCCCGCACCACCCAGCCCCCCGAGGTCACCGGCGCCGCCCATGCCGCCCGCACCACCGAGACCACCGGCGCCGCCCGCGCCGCCCTGGCTGGAGTTCAGCACGGGGCGGATGTAGAGCTTGGCCGTCGACGCCAGCGCGGTGGCCTGCTGGCCGTCCTCGCCGGGCACCGTGATCACCAGGTTGTCGCCGTCGATGACGACCTCGGAACCGGCCACCCCGAGGCCGTTGACCCGGGACTCGATGATCTGCTGGGCCTGCTCGAGGCTGTCCTGGCTCGGCTTGTTGCCGTCCGGCGTCCGCGCGGTGAGCGTGACCCGGGTACCGCCCTGTAGATCGATGCCGAGCTTGGGTTCCGGCGCCTTGTCACCGGTGAAGAACACCAGTGCGTAGATCACGGCCAACAGCACGGCGTAGACGCCGAGCAACCGCAGCGGATGCCCCGTTCCCTTGGAAGGTGGCACAGTACTTGTCTCCTAGGCGGTGTCGAGGTGGAACGTGCGGGCATGCGCCAGCGCCATCGCACCGCGCGTTCCCGGCGGCGGTGCGATGGCGCGTGCGGTCAGTCCTTACCGAGCTTCGTACTGGTGTTCTCGGCCGGTTCGTCCACCGCGGGCTTGGCCTCGGCCTCGACCGGCTCGGCCGCGTCGGCGGTGTCGTCCTCGGTCGCGGCGTCGGCGGACTCGGTGGTCGAGGTCGTCTCGGTGTCGTCGGCACGGACGTCGCGCACCGCGGCACGCAGCCACGTGGTGACGACATCCTCGGCGATCTCCAGGTCTACCGTGGCGTCGTCCACGTCGACCACGGTGCCGTACAGACCCGACGTGGTTGTGACCCGGTCGCCGATCTTCAGGGATTCCTGCATCTCGGCGACCTTCTGTGCCTCCCGCTTCTGACGGCGGACACCGAGGAACATCGGCACGAGCAGGGCTACCAGCAGCAGCGGAAACAGCAGTTCCATCGTCGTAGTCGGTCCCTAGTCTGTGGGTTGGGATGGGTGTTTACCCACACAGTCTGCCAGTCCCCCGCGATACCGCCACACCGGCACACCCCGTCCGTCCACCTCACCGCTTTCCCGGCGCGCTTTTGGCCGGGATTACGCCGCCGCCTCCCCGTAGGTGTAGTCCTCCAGCGGAAAGCTCACCGCTTGGCGGTGGGTGGCCGGGGTGCTGTTGGGGCGCAGCAGGGCGGCCTCGCCGTGCTGGTTGAAGTAGTAGCTGCGGGCCGATGAGCAGTTGCCCCCGTAGAACACCGACGAGTTCAGCTTCTCGGTGACGTAGTCGAGGAAGCGCGCGTTGGCCGCCTCGGTCACCTCGAACACCTGCTCGCCGCGGCGGAACATCTCGCCGAACAGCCGCCCCATATGCTTCATCTGCGCCTCGATGGTGGTGAAGTACGACAGGCCGCTGTAGGAGTACGGGCTGTTGAGGCTCAGGAAGTTCGGGAACTTCGGCACCGTGATGCCCTCGTAGGCCTGGAAGCGGTTGTCGCGCCAGAACTTTCCGAGGTTCACCCCGTCGCGGCCGATGATCTCGATGGCCGGGAAGTTGACGTCCCACAGGTTGAACCCGGTGGCCAGGATCAGGGTATCGATCTCGGTCTTGTGCCCGTCGGCGGTGACTATCCCGTCGGGCTCGATGTGGTCGATGGAGTTGGTCTCGAGCCGCACATGCGGTTCGTTGAAGGTCTTGAAGTAGGTGTTGGAGAACGTGGGGCGCTTGCAGCCGAAGTCGTAGTGCGGCGTCAGCTTGCGGCGGGTCTCCGGATCGCGCACCTGCGCGCGCAGATGGGCCTTGGCCAGCAGCGCGGCGCCCTTGTTGCCCAGTTTGGCCTGCTTGTAGCGCAGCACCCCGGCCACCATCAGCAGTTCCAGCGCGCTCGTGTTCACCATCCGCGCGGCCTTCTGCGCGAGCGGAGCCTTCTCGAACAGCCGCTGCACCGGCTTCGGGATTTTGGTGTCGACCTTGGGCACCACCCAGATCGGTGTGCGCTGGAACACCGTCAGTGCCGACACCTGCTTGGCGGCCTCGGGAACCAGCTGCACGGCGGTCGCGCCGGTGCCGATGATGGCGGCCTTGCGCCCGGTCAGATCGAAGTCCTGCTCCCACGCGGTGGTGTGGATGATCTTGCCCGCGAACGAATCGATGCCCGGGAACGGCGGGGTGTAGGGCTGGGACAGGAACCCGGTCGCGGCCATCAGGTAGCGGGCCGTCAGCGTCTCACCGCCCTCGACCGACACCACCCACTGCTGCTCCTCCTCGTCCCACCGCGCGCCGCCGACGGTCTGCCCGAAGCGCATCCGCCGCCGCAAGTCGTACTTGTCCGCGACGTGCTCGGCGTAGCGCTTCAGCTCCGCGCCCGGCGCGAACAGCCGCGACCAGTGCGGATTCGGCTCGAACGAGTACGAGTAGGTGACCGAGGCGATATCCACCGACAGCCCCGGATACCGGTTCACATGCCACGTGCCGCCCAGATCGTCCTCCCGCTCGAGGATCACGAAATTGCCCAGGCCGAGCCGATCCAGCTCGATGCCCGCGCCCATCCCGCCGAATCCGGCTCCCACGACCACGGCGTCGTATCGAGGTGCCACGCCGAACCTCCCTGTTACCCGAAGTACCTATTACAGAATGACACATCATTCCGGTCCGGAACACCGTATCATCGGCTCCGTGCCGAAGCCATCAACACATCTCGAACGTCGCAAGGCCGAGCTCCGGCAGGAGATCATCGACACCGCCTTCGCCTGCTTCGCCGAAAAGGGTTATCACGCCACGGGAATCGCGGATATCGCGACGCAGCTGGGGATCGGGCACGGCACGTTCTACCGCTACTTCGCCAATAAGCGCGACATCATCGACCACGTCATCGACGACCTGGCCGCCCGCATCATCGACTCGCTCGGCACCGACAACGCCCCCGACGCGGCGACCAGCCTGGCCGAGTACCGCGCCCAGCTCGAGCGCATCGGCGCGGCGCTGAACCGGATCTTCCTGGAGGACCGCCGGGTTTCCCAACTGCTGCTGTTCCAGGCGACCGGCATCGACTCCGAGCTGACCCTGCGGCTGTACGGGCTGCTGGACACCGCCGACGCGCTCACCGCCGGATATCTCGAACACGGTGTCGAGCGCGGATATCTGCGGGCCGACCTGGACACCACCAGCACCGCCAAGGCGGTCACGGGCATGCTGCTCGCCGCGATCATCCACGGCCTGCGCGATCCGGACGAGACGGGGGTCGAGGATCTCGCGCAGGCGATCCGGCGGCTGCTGATCGACGGGGTGCGCAGGGAATAGCGGGATGTGACCCGGGTAACATTTCCGCTCGTGACCCGTCGTCAGAATGAGCGCGTGACGGATGAGCATGCGCGACGGGTCCGGTTCTGCCGGGCCCCGTTCGGTCATCGCGGGTACGACGCCGCGGAGGTCGACGCCTTCTGCGAGCGGGTGGACGAGGCGTTTCGCGGCCGGGGCACGCTGACCGCCACGGAGATCCGCGAGCACGAGTTCGCCACCGCCGCTTTCGGTCATCGCGGCTACGACCGCGATCAGGTTGACGACTATCTCGACCAGGTCTGCATCGACCTGGAGTTCGCGCGGCGCGGCGCCAGGCCGCATCCGCACGGAAACGCCCTGCTCACACCGGAAGACGTGCAGCGCCTGCGGTTCTCGGCGCCGCCGCACGGGCAGCCCGGCTACGCGGCCGACGAGGTGGGCCTGTTCCTGAACCGGCTCGCCGCCACGCTGGCCCACGACGGGCCGAACCGCCTGACCAGCGCGGAGATGCGCAACGCCAATTTCGGTCTGGCGCATGCCGGAACCGCCGCCTATCACATCGAGGAGGTCGACTCCTTCCTCGATGTAGTCGTCCGGACGCTGGCGGCGCGGGAGCGCGGGGGCGAATCCCGCGCCTGAACCGGGTCGACCGCCCCGGCACTCGAATGTTGCCCGGTGACATACGATGGCCCACGCGTGCGTGAAACGTGAAACCACGGGCCGATCGTGGTGGCGGCCCGCGCGAGGGGACAGAGGATATGACAGACGATCGGCAGTGGTGGGAACGACCGGCTGCGGGATACGAGCCCACGGGACAGCCACATCCAGCCCCGCCTCCCGGGTACCAACAGCAGCAGCCGTACGAGTATCCGCCGCTGGGCGCCCCGCAGGCCTACGAGTACCCTGCGCTGGAATCGCAGCGGCCCTATCCGGGGAACTACCAGCCGATGCCGTACGGGGCGCCGCCGCCGCGCCGGAACACCGGGCTGATCGTGGCGCTCGTCGTCGGCATGGTCGTGGTGGTACTGGCCGCGGCGGGCGGCCTCGTGCTGGTGAGCAAGTCCTCCCGCGACGACAAACCCGCCGCCGCAGCGACTTCGACCGCCCGCAAGACCAGCGCGGCGCGGCCCACGACCGCCACGTCGGCACCGCCCACAACTGCCACGTCGGCGCCGCCCACGACCGCCCGGCGCAGTTCGACAACCACCGCGGTCATCCCCGGCTTCCAGGGTGTCGCGGTGCCCGCGCGCGGGATCGCCTACGACGTGCCCGCGGGCTGGAAGGTCGACACCGAGACCATGATCCGCGGTTTCGAGGACGACAAGGGCAACCGGATCTCCGGCACCGGCACGACCGTCGACGGCGAGGACTACTGCGCGTCCTCCAACCGGACGACCACCTTCGTCAGCCGCTCCGACGTGCCCGATCCGGCGGCGGCCGCCACAGATGTGGGTAAGAAGTCCGCGGAGTACGGCTTCAACAGCCCGACCGACGCCACCACCACGGCACCGACGCCGCTGACCACCGGCACCGGAATCGCGGGTCAGCTGACCGAGACCTCGGGCACCTGGAAGCCCGAGGATTCCGCCTGCACCACAAGCAAATTCACCGTCTACACCTTCGCCTTCCCCGGCCCTCAGAACCCGACCCTGGTCCTCACCATCGCCGCCGACCGCGGCGTCCCGGGCGAGGTGACCCCGGACCTGGCCCGCCAGATCTACTCCAGCATCCGCACACTCTGAGCCCGCCCGCTGCTCAGGAGATCGACCGCCGCCACACGGCATAGACGCCGGTCCCCCGCGACTGTGGTCGCAGAGTCCTGCCGTGCCCTCGAGGACGCCATCCAAGCAGCATGGTCGCTCGAGACGAGCAGCGCACCCGATTGGACGGAGAGCGCTGAGCCAAGGGTCAGTGCGCGGTCACGGACGCCCGACATCTTCGGCCGGACTCTGGCAGGCCGTATCGACCGCGGAAACCGCCCCCGGCTGATCCGCTGTCGCTCAGGAGTCGAACAGGTCCAGGGTGGGGTGGGGGTCGCGGCCGCGGACCTCGATGGAGCCGAAGACGAGGTCTGGGGGTGGGACCAGGCCCAGATGTTCCCAGGCGGCGGCGGTGGCTACGCGGCCGCGGGGAGTGCGGGCGACCATTCCGGCGCGGACCAGGAAGGGTTCGCACACCTCCTCGACGGTGGTGGCCTCCTCCCCTACGGCGACGGCCAGTGTCGAAACGCCCACGGGCCCACCGCCGAAGCTGCGCACCAGGGCGGCCAGGACGGCGCGGTCGAGACGGTCCAGGCCGAGGTCGTCGACGTCGTAGACGGCCAGGGCGGCGTGGGCGATCTCGCGGGTGATCACGCCGTCGGCGCGCACCTCGGCGTAGTCGCGCACGCGGCGCAGCAGGCGGTTGGCGATGCGGGGCGTGCCGCGCGAGCGTCCCGCGATCTCGGTGGCGGCATCGAGGTCCAGTCGGACACCCAGGATCTGGGCCGAGCGTTCCAGAATCCCTTGCAGCTCATCGGGTTCGTAGAAATCCATATGGCCGGTGAAGCCGAAGCGGTCGCGCAGCGGACCGGTCAGCGCGCCGGACCTGGTGGTGGCGCCGACGAGGGTGAACGGGGCGATATCGAGCGGAATCGACGTGGCGCCAGGGCCCTTGCCGACCACCACGTCGACGCGGAAGTCCTCCATCGCCAGGTACAGCATCTCCTCCGCCGGGCGGGCCATACGATGGATCTCGTCGATGAACAGCACGTCGCCCTCGACCAGATTGCTCAGCATGGCGGCCAGGTCGCCCGCGCGTTCCAGCGCCGGACCGGACGTAATGCGCAGGGCCGTACCGAGTTCGGCCGCGATGATCATCGCCATGCTGGTCTTCCCTAGGCCGGGCGGACCGGACAGCAGCACGTGATCCGGTGTGCCGCCGCGCTGTTGGGCGCCGCGCAGCACCAGGGCGAGCTGTTCGCGGACCCGCGGCTGGCCGATGAAATCATCGAGCGACTTCGGGCGCAGACTCGCCTCGATCTCGCCGTCGGACCGCAGATAGCTTGCGGTGACCTGGGATTCGTCGTCGTGGTCCGGCTCGGTCATCCGCCGCCCTACTTGTTCTTACCGAGCACGCCGAGCGCCGCGCGCAGCGCCTTGGACGTGTCCAGGTCGGGCTGTTCGGCGAGTACGCCGTCGACCGCCGGTTCCGCCTGCTTGGCCGCGAATCCGAGCCCGGTGAGCGCCTCCACCACCTGATCGCGCACGGGGGTGACGACCGGGGCGGGTCCGGCGCCGGGCGGCCCCGATTGCACCGGAACCAGATTCACCTTGTCGCGCAGCTCCACCACCATGCGCTCGGCGCCGCGCTTGCCGATGCCGGGCACCCGGGTGAGCGCGGCGACATTGCTCTCGGCCAGCGCCTTGCGCAGCGCCTCCGGCTCCAGCACCGCCAGCACCGCCATCGCGAGCCGGGGTCCGACGCCGGAGACCGTCTGCAGCAGGCCGAAGAGTTCGCGGGCCTCGGTGTCGCCGAAGCCGTAGAGGGTCATCGAGTCCTCGCGGACGATCATCGCCGTGTACAGCCGCGCCTCCTCGCCGCGGGTGAGGGCCGACAGCGTGGCGGGTGTGGCATTGAGGCGGTATCCGACGCCCGCGGCCTCGAGCACCACATGGTCGAGGCCGATCTCGAGCACCTCGCCGCGCACCGACGCGATCACCGGGGCACCGCCTTTCGTTGCTGGACAAGCTTTTCCGTGTACTTGCGCTGCGCCTGCGCCGCCAGGGCCTCCGCCTTCGCCATCCGGTCCAGCATCGGCGCCCGCCAGCAGTGACAGATCGCCAGCGCCAGCGCGTCCGCGGCATCGGCCGGTTTGGGCACCCTCCGCAAGCCTAGGATCCGGGTCACCATCGCCGTCACCTGAGCCTTGTCCGCCGACCCGTTTCCGGTGACGGCGGCCTTCACCTGGCTCGGCGTGTGGAAGGCGACCGGGATGCCGCGGCGGGCGGCGGCCAGCGCGATCACCCCGCCCGCCTGCGCGGTGCCCATCGCGGTGCGCACGTTGTGCTGGGAGAACACCCGCTCGATCGCGACCGCGACCGGACGGTGCGTATCCATCCAGTGTTCGGCCGCGTCGGCGACGTGCATGAGCCGCTCGGCCAGATCCATATCCGCGGGGGTCCGGACCACATCCACGTCCAGTGCCGTGACCTGCCGCCCGAGCCCGCCCTCGACGATGCTCAGACCGCACCGGGTGAGCCCGGGGTCGACGCCCATCACCCGCACGAAAAGCACCCCTCCACATCCGCGAACAGTTGTTCGAAAGTCTAACGGAGGATGTGCCGGTGTCCGACCACCGACACGGACCCGAACCGCGCCTCATCCGCACGGGGGGCGTCGAACGCACTCTCCGGCGCGGTCGTCCGCTCAGACCTGCATCCACGCAGGTAAACCGAGCAGCGTCGGATCGGTTGCGCGGCGCGCCCACTCCTCGGCGGGGTGGGGGACGAGCTTGCGGGTGTTCAGATCGAGCAGGCCGCTGACGTGGCTGACCGTCGCGGAGAGTTCGCCGTCGCTGCGGGTGAGGGCGTGTTCGACGCGGTAGGTCTTGCCGTCGGACCAGGTCCACGCGCAGGTGACCTCGGCGCGGTCGCCCGCGCGCAGTTCGCGGTGGTAGCGGATGGTGGTTTCGAGATTCACCGGCCCCAGGCCGTCGCGCAGGAGGTCGGCTACCGAGATACCGGCGGCCTGCACGCATTCGAAGCGCGCGTGATCGGCGTAGTGCTGGTAGGCCGGGCCCGTGACGTGCAGTTGCGGGTCGACGTCGCCGATGCGGACGTCGACCCGGATCGAGAACGGTTCGTACGAGTTCGCCACGCCACCACCCTTGCAGACGGCACCGACAAGAATCGCGGCGTCCAGAGATCGTGGAACAGCGCAGGCCGAGGACGCGTGGTGGCGCGTCACCGCATACGTGTGGCGAACGCGTGGTAGGCGTCCGCGGAGAACAGCACGAACCGGACCTCGGTGACGGTGGTATCGGCGTCGCGTACGGTCTCGATGGCGAGGCGGGCGCCGTCGTCGATCGGCCAGCCGTAGATGCCGGTGGAGATGGCGGGGAACGCCACCGTCGCGGCCCCCAGTTCGTCGGCCACGCGCAGGGATTCGCGATAGCAGGACGCCAGCAGATTCGAACGGTCCTCACGCTTCGCCCACACCGGACCGACGGTGTGAATCACCCAGCGTGCGGGCAGGTTCCCGCCCGTGGTCGCCACGGCTCGGCCGGTCGGCAAGCCCTCGCGGTACGTCGACGCGCGCAGTTCCCGGCATTCGGCCAGGATCGCGGGCCCACCCCTGCGATGGATCGCCCCGTCCACGCCACCGCCGCCGAGCAGCGTCGAGTTCGCCGCGTTCACGACGGCGTCCACATCCTGCTCGGTAATGTCGCCCTGCACCAACACGATCTCGGCCATCCCGCCATTCTGCGCGCACCGTGCAGGCTCGGTGGATCCCGGCCAAAAGCGTGCTGGGAAAGAAGAGGAGGAGCATGCCGGGAAGAAGAGGCGAGCGTGCCGGGAAAGCGCCTCCCTCACTTCCCCGCGCGCCCCGCCCTCACCTCCTGCGCCCCTCCCTCACCTCCGGCGCGCTCTACCTCACCTCCGGCGCGTTCTACCTCACCTCCGGCATGCTCTACCTCACCTCCGGCGCGCTCTACCTCACCTCCGGCACGTTCTGCCTCACCTCCGGCGCGCTCTACCTCACCTCCGGCACGTTCTGCCTCACCTCCGGCGCGCTCTACCTCACCTCCGGCATGCTCTGCCTCACCTCCGGCGCGCTCTACCTCACCTCCGGCATGCTCTGCCTCACTTCCGGCGCGCTCGGCCTCACTTCCGGCGCGCTCGGCCTCACTTCCGGCGCTCCTCATTCGTTTCCCGGCGTGTTTTTGGCCGGGATCCTTCGCTGGCTGACAAATGGCTCCGGGGTGGTGACGGAGTTGACATTGCTGGGTTGTGGGGGGTGTGACAGGTTGGAGGTGAGCCTGGCAAGGGGCTTCCGGACGAGGGTGCCGTACCCGGTGTGCGACAAGACGGCCTATTGGGAGGCTGTGATGTCGTGGGTCGTGCTGGTGTTCTCCGGGGTGCTCGAGGCGGTGTGGGCGACCGCGCTGGGCAAGTCCGCGGGCTTCAGTCGGCTGGGCCCGTCGGTGATCTTCTTCGTCGGATTGATCGCGAGCATGGCGGGATTGGCCTACGCGATGCGCGACCTGCCGGTGGGCACGTCCTACGCGGTCTGGGTCGGCATCGGCGCGGTACTGACCGTGGCCTTCGCCATGGCCACCGGCGAGCAACCGGTCACCGCTCTCGAAGTCGTATTCCTGGCCATGATCGTCGGCGGCGTCACAGGCCTCAAACTTCTGCACTGATTCCGGCAAGAGCGTGGCGGAAATTCTGGGATGGCTAACTCAGTAGGTCGGTCAGTGTCGCGCGGGATCCCTTGGCATGCAGGGATTCGAGGATCTCGGTGTAGGTGCGGACGAAGCGGGGGTGGTCGGGGAGGTCACCGAAGACGGGGTCGGCGAGGAAGGCGGTGGGGGTGGTGCGCTGGCGGCGGGCCAGAGGCCGCAACCGGTCCCGGAGGCGGTCGACTACCTCGATCGGGTCGCCCTGTTCGTCGACGCCCTCCGCGTAGCGCGCCCAGCTCGCCACGATCGCTGTCGCACAACGGATCTCGCCGCCCGACGCGAGCTGGTCCCGGATCACCGGAAGCACCCACTTGGGGATCCGGTCGGAGGATTCGGCGCACAGGCGGGCGATGGTGTCGCCGATCGCGGGATTGGCGAAGCGCTCGAGCAAGGTGCGGCGGTAGTCGCCGAGGTCGACACCCGGCACCGGGCGCAGGGTGGGCGTGGCCTCGTCGGCCATGTAGCGCAACAGGAATCGTTCGAACAGCGGATCCGCCGCCGCCTCGTCCACCATCCGGTAACCGCAGAGGTGACCGAAGTACGCCAGCGCCTGATGGCTCGCGTTGAGCAGCCGCAGCTTCATCGACTCGTACGGCGCCACGTCGTCGACCAGTTGCACGCCGACCTTCTCCAGCGCCGGGCGACCGAGCCCGAAGGAATCCTCCAGCACCCACTGCGTGAACGGCTCCGTCAGCACCGGCCACCGATCCCGCACACCGTAGCGCCGCTCGATCTCGATGGACGCCTCCACCGGCGTCGCCGGAGTGATCCGATCCACCATGGAGTTCGGGAACCGGACGTGCCGTTCGATCCACTCGCCCAGGCTAGGATCCCGCAGCCGCGCAAAGGAACCGAACGCTCGCCGCGCCACCGCTCCGTTGCCCTCGATGTTGTCGCACGACATCACCGTGAACGGGGCCAGGCCCCGCGCTCGCCGTCGCGCCAGCCCCTCCACCACGAAACCGAAAACCGTCGCGGGCGCGGCCCCCGGCGTCAGATCCGCGGCGATCGCCGGATCTCCCGCGTCGAATTCGCCGGTGCCCGGGGCGATGCCGTACCCGCCCTCGGTGATGGTCAGCGAGGCGATGCGCGTCGCCGGATCGGCGAGCTTGTCCAGCACGGCCTCCGGATCATCGGGGGCGTACAGATAGTCGACGATGGAGCCGATCATCCGGGTCTCCCAGCGGTCGGGCCGGACCACCGACAGCGTGTACTCGAAGTCCTGCCGCACCAATACATCTCGCATGGCCCGGTCGCCCGGCAGCACTCCCACCCCGCAGATCGCCCACTCGCGGGAACCACCGCGCTCCAGCAGCCGGTCCACGTACATCGCCTGATGCGCGCGATGGAAGCCGCCGACGCCGAAGTGCACGAGCCCGGTGGCCAATCCGGTGCGGTCGTAACCCGGTCGGAAAAGTGTTGTCTGCGTCACACTGCGATGGTACCGTGATTTGAGCAACAGTTCACACCGTGAGCATATAATCACTCGCCGAGGAGTGCCGTGGCGTCCGAACCATCCCGGCAACAGCATCCGGACGATGTCCGGCTCGCCCTGCGCGCCGCGCAGCTCTATCACCTCGAGGGCGCGACGCAGGCGGAAATCGCTGGGAAACTGGGGGTTTCGCGTCCCACGGCGGGCCGACTCATCGCCCGGGCCCGCGCCCAGGGCCTGGTCCGCATCGAGATCTCCGTCCCCGACGAGCTGAGCGCGGCCGTCCACACCGACCTCGAGAGCGATCTGGAGGCGCACTTCGGGCTGACCGAGGCGGTGGTGCTCGGCGACGCGCCGGACGGCTCCCCCTCCGGCCTGCAGCCCCTCGCTCATGCGGCGGTCGGAGTGCTGGCGCGCCGCTTGCGGGCTTCCGACACGCTCGGATTCACCTGGGGCCCGGAGACGATCGCGATCGCGCGCGAGCTGCGCCCGAGTTCCGCGCGCTGCGCCACGGTCGTCCAGCTCGACGGCTCGATGACCTCCTCCGACTACCAGACAGGCGTCGACTACACCCTGGGCCGCTGCGCCGATCGGCTACGGGCCACCGCGGTCCGCCTGCACGCCCCACTGTATGCCGACGCCGCGACCGTCACCGCGCTGGAACAGGATTCGGTGCTCGGCCGCGCCATGGCGATCGGCCGCGAGGCGCAGGTGATGATGTTCGGCGTCGGTCCGGTCTCCACCGCCACCACCTTGTTCGAGGGCAGCTACCTCGATGCCGCCATTCTGGACGAACTACGCGGCCTCGGCGCCGTCGGGGAGATCGGCGGGCGGTTCTTCCGCGCCGATGGCGGCGACGTCGACGGACCGCTGGTCGCCCGCACGGTCTCGGTGAGCCTAGGGGCTATTCGCGCCTGTCCCGCAACGCTGTTGATCTCGGGCGGCCCGGACAAGCACGAGGCCGTCCTGGGCGCGCTGCGCGGGGGTCTGGCCTCGATTCTCGTCACCGACGTCGACTGCGCCCGGTGGCTGCTGGAACAGAAGGAGGGGTAGCGCCCGATGACCGATGACGGCCCCCGATATCGACCGGGGCGCACAAGATCGCTTGCCGCCCTGGCGGCTACCACCATGCTGGCGCTCACCGGCTGCGCCGGAGCCGGATCGTTCACGTCCGGCGGCGGCGATACGGTGACCATCGCGATGGTGTCCAACTCGCAGATGCAGGACGCCATCGCGCTGTCCGACGAGTTCGAACGCGAGAATCCGGGCACCAAGCTGAAATTCGTCTCGCTGTCGGAGAACGAGGCCCGCGCCAAGATCACCGCCTCGGTGGCCACCGGCGGCGGCGAATTCGACGTCGTGATGATCAGCAACTTCGAGACGCCGCAGTGGGCGGCCAACGGCTGGCTGGTCGACCTGTCCGAGCACGCGCGCCGCGCTCCCGGCTACGACACCGAGGATTTCATCCCGTCGCTGCGAAAGTCACTGTCCTACCACGGGAATATGTACTCGGTGCCGTTCTACGGCGAATCGTCGTTCCTGATGTACCGCAAGGATCTGTTCGAACAGGCGGGGCTCGCCATGCCCGCCGATCCGACCTGGGAGCAGGTGGCGGAGTTCGCCGCGAAACTCGACGATCCGACGGACGGCCGATCGGGAATCTGCCTGCGCGGCAAGCCCGGCTGGGGCGAATCGCTCGCCCCGCTCAACACGGTCATCAACACCTTCGGCGGCCGCTGGTTCGACGAGCACTGGAACGCCCAGCTGACCAGCCCGGAAGTCGTTCGCGCCGTGCGGTTCTACGTCGACCTGGTGCGCACGCACGGCGAACCCGGCGCCTCCACCAGCGGTTTCAGCGAATGCGCGACGCAGCTGTCGCAGGGAAACACCGCAATGTGGTACGACGCCACCTCGGCGGTATCGGTGCTCGAGGATCCGGATTCCAGCAAGGTCGTCGGCAAGATCGGCTACGCGCCCGCCCCCGTGGCGCAGAAGCCGAATTCGGGCTGGCTCTACACCTGGTCCCTGGGCATTCCGACCTCCAGCGAGAAGCCCGACGCCGCATGGAAGTTCATCTCCTGGATGACCGGCAAACCGTACATCCGCATGGTGGGCGAGCGGCTCGGCTGGTCGCATGTGCCGCCCGGCAGCCGCCTGTCGACCTACCAGATTCCGGAGTACCGCGAGACGTCGAAGGCCTACGGGGAGCGCACGCTGTCGGCCATGGCGGGCGCGGATCCGGAACACCCCACGGTGCAACCGGTTCCGTACACCGGCGTGCAGTTCCTCACCATTCCCGAATTCCAGGATCTCGGCACCCGGGTGAGCCAGCAGATCAGCGCCGCGGTCGCGGGCCGGATCAGCGTGCGCGCCGCGCTCGAGCAGGCCCAGCAGTACGCCGACACCGTCGGCAAGTCGTATCGAGGGAATCAGTAGCCATGTCCGACACAGCCGTCGCCGCGGCGACCGTCGCCACACCGTTGGCGAAAGCACGACGACCACCCCGTATCTCGCGCGGCGAGAGCTGGCGCCGTCGCGGTCCCCTGCTCCCCGCGCTGATCTTCCTCATCGTGGTCACGCAGGTGCCGTTCGTGTTCACGCTGTACTACTCGACGCAGTCGTGGAACCTGGTGCGACCCGGCTCCCGGGAGTTCATCGGCCTGCGGAACTACGTGGATGTGTTCCGTGACAGTCAGTTTCGACAGGTCACGCTGAATACGGTGATCATGATCGTCGGCACGGTGATCGTCGCGGTCGTGCTCGGCCTGCTGCTGGCGCTGCTGCTCGACCGCGCCTTCCTCGGCCGCGGCATCGTGCGCACCCTGCTGATCACACCGTTTCTCGTGACACCCGTCGCCGCGGCGCTGATCTGGAAGACGACCATGCTCGACCCGGTGTTCGGCCTGATCAACTTCGTGCTGCAGCCGTTCGGGGTGGACCGGATCGACTGGGTGAGCCGGTATCCGCTGCCCGCGGTCATGGCCGACCTGGTGTGGCAGTGGACGCCGTTCATGATGCTGCTGATCCTGGCCGGGCTGCAGTCGATGCCGCGCGATGTCGTCGAGGCGGCCCGCGTGGACGGCGCCAACTCCCTGCAGATCTTCCGCGAGCTCACGCTGCCGCATCTGCGCCGGTTCATCGAACTCGGCGCCGTTCTCGGCGCGATCTACCTGATCAACACCTTCGACGCGGTGTACATGATGACCTCGGGCGGGCCGGGCATCGCCAGCTCGAATCTGCCGTTCTACATCTATCAGCGCGCCTTCCTCGGCTTCGATATCGGCCAGGCCGCCGCCATGGGCGTGGTCACCGTCATCGCCACGACCGTCGTCGCGACGTTCGCGCTGCGACTGCTGTTCAAATCCTTCACCGGGAAAGAGGAGGCGGCCTGATGACAACCACCGAAACCATTGCCGCACAGCGTGTTCCGGTGCGAAAGCGACGCTGGGGCGCGGGCATGCTCTGGGGTGTGCTGGCGTGGGTGGTCGGCATCGGGATGTTCTTCCCGGTGTTGTGGATGGTGCTCACGGCCTTCAAACAGGAGGGTGACGCCTACACCGATCCACCCAGGCTGTTCTTCACACCCACCCTGGACCAGTTCTCCGCCGTCCTGGACAGCGGCATCGGCACGGCGCTGCTGAACTCCACCTTCGCCACCGCGATGTCCACGATTCTGGTGCTGGCCCTGGGTATTCCGGCCGCGTTCGCGCTGTCGCTGCGCCCGGTACGCAACACCCGCGACGCCATGATGTTCTTCATCGGCACCAAGATGCTGCCGATCGTGGCCGCGATCGTCCCGCTGTATGTGATCGTCGGCGATATCGGCCTGCTGGACCACATCTGGGCGCTGGTGGTGCTCTACACCGCCATGAACCTGCCGATCGCGGTGTGGATGATGCGCTCGTTCTTCCTGGAGGTCCCGGGCGAGTTGCTGGAGGCCGCGAGCATGGACGGCGCGAGCCTGTGGACCGCGGTGCGCGAGGTGATTCTTCCGCTGATCTCCCCCGGGATCGCCGCGACCGCGCTGATCTGCGTCATCTTCTCCTGGAACGAATTCTTCTTCGCCGTGAACTTGACCGCCGTGCAGGCTCAGACGATGCCGGTGTTCCTCGTCGGATTCATCACCGGCGAGGGGCTGTACTGGGCGCGACTGTCGGCCGCGGCCGTGCTCGCCGCCCTCCCCGTCGTCCTCGCCGGGTGGCTCGCGCAGAACAAGCTCGTGCGCGGCCTGTCCTTCGGCGCCATCAAGTAAGGAAAAGTCCGTGGCCACAATTCATTACGATCAAGCCTCCTGCGTCTACGCCGGCGCCGACACCCTCGCCGTGGACGCGCTCGATCTCGATATCGACGACGGGGAGTTCATCGTCCTGGTCGGGCCCTCCGGGTCGGGCAAGTCCACCGCGCTGCGCATGCTGGCCGGGCTGGAGGAGATCGACGCGGGGTCGATCCGCATCGACGGCCGCGACATGGTCGGGGTGCCGTCGAAGGATCGCGATATCGCCATGGTGTTCCAGAACTACGCGCTGTATCCGAACAAGACCGTCGGCGAGAACATGGGTTTCGCGCTGAAGATGATGAAAGTTCCTGTCGCCGAACGCAAGCAGCGGGTGGCCGCGGCCGCCGAACTGCTCGGTCTGACGCCGTTCCTGGACCGCAAACCGGCGAAACTGTCGGGCGGGCAACGCCAGCGGGTGGCGATGGGCCGCGCCATCGTACGGGAGCCGCGGGTGTTCTGCATGGACGAACCGCTCAGCAATCTCGACGCCAAGCTGCGCGTGCAGACCCGCACCCAGATCGCTGCGCTGCAGCGGCGATTGGGCACCACGACGGTCTACGTCACCCACGACCAGGTCGAGGCGATGACCATGGGCGACCGGGTCGCGGTGCTGCGCGACGGGCGGCTGCAGCAGTTCAGCACCCCGGCCGAACTCTACGACCGCCCCGCCAACGCGTTCGTGGCCGGATTCTTCGGCTCACCGTCGATGAACCTGTGCACCGTGCCGGTCGTCACGGGCGGCGTCGACCTCGCGGGCAGCACGGTGGACCTGCCGCGGGAGCGGATGACCGCGATCGCGGCGGCGGGACTGGACCGGGTGACGATCGGTATCCGTCCCGAGCACCTCGAATTACGCCGCGACGGAACAGGTTTCGGCGTCACCGTCGAACTGGTCGAGGAACTGGGGAGCGAATCGTTCGTCTACAGCCGCCTCCCCGACGCCTCACCGACGCCTCTGGAGGGCGATTCACCCACACTGGTGGCCCGCTCCCCGCACCGCGCCCCGGCCCGACCCGCCGAATCCGTCACGCTCCGAGTCACCGATCCCACGGCCGTACACGTCTTCGACCCGGTGAGCGGGGCCCGCGTGGGCGAATGACCCGACAGCCGGGACTGCTCGGCGACGTGCCCAAATCCCCGGAAGCGACCATGCGGTCGCCTACGGTGACTGCCATGACCTGGATTCTGCTCGTCGTGTCGGGATTCATGGAAACCGCGTGGGCGATCGCGTTGGAGCGGTCGCACGGATTCAGCAAACCGCTGCCGACGGTCCTCTTCGTGATCACCCTGGCGCTCAGCATGGGTGGACTGGGGCTGGCCCTGCACAAGATCCCGGTGGGCACCGGGTACGCGGTGTGGGTCGGCATCGGTGCGGTCGGCACCGCCCTGGTGGGGATGATCTGGCTCGGCGAATCCACTTCCCTGCCCCGCATCCTGTGCCTGCTGCTGATCATCGCGGGCGTGGTCGGACTGAAGATCTTCACCTGAACGTCATTCGGTGTCGGCGGAGACTTCGCCGATCCCGCTGAGCGGTATCAGTTCGAGGTGGTCCGAGACCGGCGCGGAGCGCGTGCATCCGGTGCGGGCCGCGATCACGCTCACCCCACCCCCGTGCGCGGCCAGCCACCTGCCGCACACGCAGCGTAGATAGCGCACCGAGCCGTGCGAGGACACATGCATCGGCGACGGCCAGGAACAGGACGGGCAAGCCACGGACATACCGGCCCACCCTGCGCACCGATCGACCCATTTGCAATCACCTCGGCGGCGTGGCGGGCAAACTCGTTATCACACTCCGCAATTCGTCCGCCAGTTCGTCCGCCGTTCCTGCGACTACACCAGCACACCGTTCTCGGCCACCAGCGCGGGAAACTGCTGCTCACGGTAGGGCCCCGGTGGCGACGGGGCGATATGCCAGTGCGGATGCGAACTACCCTGGCGGCTGCCCGCCTCGGCCTCCGTGGTGGGCGCCTTGGCCGCGCTGCGCGACTGATCTCGGGGCGGTTCAGCAGCCCAGGAGGTCGGCCAGTTCGAAGAAACTCGCGACTGTCAGGTCGCTGGTGGTGCTCTCGGGGCGGTCGGCCTTGCGGTGCGGGCCCTTCTCGTCCGGGCGTTCGAGGAAGGCGGTGCGCAGACCCGCGGCGCGGGCACCGTCGATATCCCAGATGTGCGCCGCCACCATCAGCACCCGGGCGGGGTCGACATCGAGCAGGCTCGCGGCGGTGCGGTACACCTCCGGGGCCGGTTTGTAGGTGCGTGCCAGTTCCGCGGAGACGAGGCAGTCGAAGGGCAGTCCCTCGTTCTTGATCAGGCGGGTGAGCAGCGCGAACCCGCCGTTGGACAGCGCGGCCAGGGTGTAGCGCTCCCGCAGGCGGCCCAGCCCCGCGAACGCGTCCGGCCAGGCGGGCAGCAGGTGCCAGGCGAGCACCAGCCGGGCGCGCGCGGCCTCGTCCAGGTCCACCCCGTGGCGGGCGAGCAGGGTGTCCAGCGATTCGCGATGCAGGGTGTCGAGGTAGACCCACGAGCGCTCGCCGTCCCGAACCCGTTGCATCGCGGGCAGATACATGTCCCGCCATGCGTTGGTGAAGGCGCCCGCGTCGAGATCGACCCCCGCCGAACGGAATTCGGTGGCCGCCTGTTCACTGACGCCGGTGAACCAGTCCACCGTCGTGCCGAAGATGTCGCAGGCCACCACGTGGACGCTGTCCGTGTCGAATTCGGTCATGGAGCATCTCCTTCGAATCGTCCCGGCGGGTCGGCGCGCGGACCCGAGGCAGCCGTGCGAACGGGACGCGCCCACCAACGATTCTGCGCCCCCACACCGGACGCCCACCACCCCACGCTCCTGGCGCGACGTCGACCACCACCGCCCGCGCCGGAGCCGCCATGGTGGCGCGGCCCTTCCACTACCGTCGGCCGCGATAACCCGCAGTCGGGAAGGGTCACTGTTCTGGTGTCCGTTTCGTCCGGGGCACTTTCGCACACCGTGGAGCGTTGATACGGGTAGGACGACGCGGCCCCGCCCCGGGGCCGGTTGGGAAGGTGACGACATGAGTCTCATCGGAACCTTGCTCGGCTGGGTCTTGACGATCTTTCTGCTCCTGCTCATCGCCCGACTGGTCGTGGACTGGGCGGAGATGCTGGGCAACAACCCCCGCTGGCTGTGGAAGGTACGCAGGTTCACCCACTCGGCGACCGAGCCCGTGATCGCACCGGCGCGGCGCGTGCTGAAACCGGTCCGGATCGGAAATGTCGGGCTCGACCTGGCCTTCACCGTCATTTTCATCGCCGTTCTGATCCTGCGCTCGATCGCCTTCGGCCTCTGATGCGACCGGCTCGACAAACGCGTAACTAGGTCGTTACACTTTCCGTGTGGACGATGTGGCGGGCGCGATCGCCGATCCGGTCCGGCGGGAGATCCTCGAGATGCTGCGCGGGGCGCCGCTCACCGCGGGTGCGATCGCCGCGGAGTTCAGCATCAGTCGGCCCGCCGTCAGCAGGCACCTGCGTGTGCTTCGCGCGAGCGGGCTGGTGCGCGACGAACTCGTGGGAAGGCAGCGCCTCTACCGCCTCGACACTGAGCCCCTGCGCGAAATCGCCTCGTGGCTGGCGCTGTTCGACCGCGCCGACACCTGGGAGCACCACCTCGACGCCCTGGCGACCGAGGTCCATCGGACGCGTCGCGAACGCCGCGGGCAGGCCGCCGAAGATCCGCACAGCACAAGGGAGAACACCGCATGACCACACCGCCCACCGGCCGCGTCACACGCACCGCCACCGGTCGCGACCTGACGCTCAGCAGAACCTTCCGGGCGCCGATCGACGATGTCTGGGCCAGCGTCACCGAATCCGACCGCACCGCACGCTGGTTCGGCCCCTGGGAGGGCGAGGGCGGGCCGGGCCGGAACATCAAGGTCCAGCTGGCCCTCGAGGAGGGCACGCCCTGGACCGAGGCGCATATCGACGCCTGTGAACCGCCGCGACACCTCGCGATCACGATGGTCGACGAGCACGGCACCTGGCGGCTGGAGCTGCACCTGTCCGAGCAGGGCGGTACGACGGAATTGCTCCTCACCCACCATCTGGAGCCGGGCGACGACATGTCCGGCGTCGGCCCCGGCTGGGAGTACTACCTCGACGCGCTGGTAGCCGCACGGACAGGCGGCGAACTACCGGACTTCGACGACTACTACCCGGCGATGAAGGGGTACTACGAGGAGTTGGCGCGGTAAGATCAAGGGCCGGCCCCTGTCGGAGGCGGCCTTTTCCTTGCGGAGACTAGGCGTCGAGTTCGGCGAGGATCTCGTCGGAGACGTCTACGTTGGTGTACACGTTCTGTACGTCGTCGCTGTCTTCCAGCGCGTCGACCAGCTTGAACACCTTGCGGGCGCCGTCGGCGTCCACCGCGACGGTGGTCGAGGGCTGGAAGCCGGAGTCGGCCGACTCGTAGTCGATCCCGGCAGACTGCAGCGCGGTCCGCACCGCCACCAGATCGCCCGGCTCGCTGATGATCTCGAACGACTCGCCGAGATCATTGACCTCCTCGGCGCCGGCGTCGAGCACCGCCATCAACACATCGTCCTCGGACAGGCCGTTCTTCTCGAGGATGACCACGCCCTTGCGGCTGAACAGGTAGGACACCGATCCCGGATCGGCCATGTTCCCGCCGTTGCGTGTCATCGCGACGCGCACCTCGCCCGCGGCCCGGTTGCGGTTGTCGGTGAGGCATTCGACCAGCACCGCAACGCCGTTGGGCCCGTAACCCTCGTACATGATGGTCTGCCAGTCGGCGCCACCGGCCTCTTCACCGCCGCCGCGCTTGCGGGCCCGCTCGATGTTGTCCAGCGGCACCGAGTTCTTCTTCGCCTTCGTGATGGCGTCGTACAGCGTCGGGTTGCCTTCCGGGTCACCACCGCCGGTCCGGGCCGCCACCTCGATGTTCTTGATCAGCTTCGCGAACAGTTTGCCGCGCTTGGCATCGAGGGCGGCTTTCTTGTGCTTGGTGGTGGCCCATTTGGAGTGGCCGCTCATTCCCTACTTCCTTCAGGTCGATGTGCTCGGGTCGAGGCAGTAAAACCGCATCAGTCTACTGCCCCGCCCTCCTGTCTCAACTGGACGGTTGCGGCGTCCGTGCGCCACGGACCGGTCATACGGTCGCGCGCTCGCGCACCGAGTCGACGAACATCCGGTGCACCCGCAGATCCCCGGTCACCTCCGGGTGGAACGAGGTCGCCACGACACCGCCCTGACGCACCGCGACGATCCGTCCTCGCGCCGGACCAGACGGTACCCGCGCCAGCACCTCGACGCCGTCGCCGACACGCTCGACCCACGGGGCGCGGATGAATACCGCGCGCATCGGGCCGTCGGCGATGCCCGCGAAATCCAGATCCGTCTCGAAGGAGTCGACCTGCCGCCCGAAAGCGTTGCGCCGCACGGTGATATCGATGCCCGACAGCGATTTGGCGTCGGGGCGGGTGTCGAGCACCTCGGCGGCCAGCAGGATCATTCCCGCGCACGAACCGAACGCGGGCATGCCGTCGCGCAGTCGTCGCCGCAGCGGTTCCAGCAGCCCGAACACCTCCAGCAGCTTGCTGATCGCGGTGGACTCGCCGCCGGGCAGCACCAGCGCGTCGACGGCGGCCAGTTCGGACTCCCGGCGCACGTTCACCGGATCGGCCCCACAGGCCTCGAGCGCGTGGAAATGCTCGCGCACATCGCCCTGCAGCGCCAGCACGCCAATCGTCGGTCTCACGCCCCGAGCATACGTTTCCGCGGCTACCGCCCTGCTCGCGGCCGCCGCGGGTGTGGGCCTGCTCACCCGCCCGTCAAGGTTCCGCAAGGAATCCATTCGTCTGTCCAGTACGGGGGAACACTCGCGCTGTGACCGAAGTACTTCCGAAACCCGAGCCCGCGCCCGCGGCCACCGGTCCCGCGGCCCGGCGGCGCGGGCTCACTGTCTCCACCGGCCTGGCCGGACTGTCCCTCGACGCGATGGCGTCGGTGTCCTACGGGCCCGAGGCGATCGTGCTCGTGCTGGCGGCCGCGGGCAGCGCCGGGCTCGGCATGACGCTGCCGGTGACGCTGGCGATCGTCGTGCTGCTGGCCGTCCTCATCGCCTCCTACCGGCAGGTGATCGCCACCTTCCCCGATGGCGGCGGCGCCTACGCGGTGGCCAGGAAGCACCTCGGGCACCGCACCGGCCTCGTCGCCGCGGCCTCGCTGATCGTGGACTACGTGCTCAACGTGGCGGTCTCGCTGGCCGCCGGGACCGCCGCGCTGACCTCGGCGTTCCCGCAGCTGCTGCCCTATACGGTGTGGATCTGCCTGGCCGTGCTGGCTGGTGTCACGGCATTGAACCTGGCCGGGATCCGGGAGAGCGCGCGCGCCTTCATGGCCCCGACCGTGGTGTTCGTGATCGGCATCCTGGTCGTCATCGTGGCCGGACTGCTGCGGTCGGAGCCCGCGCTGACCGAGACCGGGGCGGCCGTCGCCACCGACAGCCGCACCATCGGAGTCCTGTTGCTGCTCAAGGCATTCTCCAGCGGGTGCGCGGCGCTGACCGGCGTGGAGGCGATCGCGAACGCGGTGCCCAGCTTCGAGCAGCCGCGGGTGCGCCGGGCGCAGCGCGCCGAGGTGGCGCTGGGCGCGCTGCTGGGCGTGATGCTCCTCGGCCTGGCGACGCTGATCGGCAAGTTCTCCATTCATCCGATCGAGGGCAGCACGGTGCTGTCGCAGCTGACCGAGGCGGCGCTCGGTCACGGAATCGGTTACTACATCGTGCAATTCGCCACCGTCGCGCTGCTGGCGCTGGCCGCCAACACCTCCTACGGCGGCCTGCCGACGCTGACCAAGATCCTCGCCGACGACAACTGCCTGCCGCACCGGTTCGCCGTCGCCACCCCGCGGCTGGTCTACCGCTACGGCGTACTGACACTGGGCATTTCGGCGGCAGTGCTGCTGATCGCCTCGGGCGGCAATATGAACGCGCTGGTGCCGCTGTTCGCGATCGGCGTCTTCGTCGGGTTCACCATCGCCCAGGTCGGCATGGTGGTGCACTGGCGCCGCACCGGTGACGGCGGTTGGCGGTTGGCGCTCAACGGATTCGGCGCGCTGTTGACCTTCGTCGCGGCGATCGTGACCACCGCGATGAAGTTCACCGAGGGCGCCTGGCTGATCGTGCTGGTGCTTCCGCTGCTGGTCCTGGGCATGGAGCGGATTCGCCGCACCTACCGCAAGATCGACCACCAGCGCGGGACCGGCTGCGTGCCCGCCCGGCCGCAGCCGACCGGGACCGTCATCGTCGTCCCGGTCTCGGAGGTGTCGGAGCTGAGCCGCGAGGCGCTGTCGGCGGCCCTGTCGCTGGGGCACGATGTGGTCGCGGTGCACGTCTGCCTGCCCGAGGAGAACACCACCGCATTCACCAAGGCGTGGGAGGCGTGGCATCCGGAGGTGCCGCTGGAGATCATCGACGTCGGTGACTGCGAGGTCGGCGGCCCGGTGGCCCGCTACGTGCGCGACAACTTCGACGGCCGCCGCAGGGTGGTGCTGATCGCCGAGGTGGACCCGCCGACCGGCTGGGATCGGCTGCTGCCCAGCCATCGCAGCGACGAACTCGAGCGCCAGCTGCGGCGCCTGCCCGATACGGTGGTGTGCCACCTGCGCGTTCAGACGGCCTGACGCGACCGAGGCCGGGCCCACCGGCCCCGGATTTCGGGACCTTCCTCCCACTGCCGTCCGGCGCGTATCCGGGCAATCTTGCGGAGGCAGTTGGTTCGACATGGAAGGACACGCCGACGCATGGCCCGTACCCGGCCGGATGCCGACACCATCGAGGTGGCCCTGAGCATGGCCGTCCGCGCCCCCTCGGTACACAACACCCAGCCGTGGCGGTGGCGGGTCACCGGCGACCATATCGAGCTGTGGGCCGATCCGGACCGGCATCTGCCCTGCACCGATCCGCAGCAGCGCGCGCTGGTGGTGAGCTGCGGCGCGGCGCTGCATCACCTGCGCGTGGCGCTGGCCGGGCTGGGCTGGGCGCCGACGGTGACCCGGCTGCCCGATCCGGAGCGTCCCGACCTGCTGGCGGTGGTCGAGACGACTCCGCACCCGCCGACGGACACCGATATCGAGATGACCGCCGCGATCCTGCTGCGGCAGAGCGACCGCCGCCGGTATGCCGACTGGCAGGTTCCGGCGGGCTATCTCCGGACGGTGTCCGCCACTGCCAATCGGTTCGGCGCGGCGGTCCGGCACGTACCCCGCGGCCTGCGGACGCTGCTGGCCGGGCCCATGCGCTGCGCCACCGACCGTCATGCCGACGACCCGGACTATCTGCGCGAACTCACGGCGTGGAGCGGGCGGCACGGCACACCGGACGGGGTACCGGCCCGCAACACGCCGCCGCGGCGGCTGTCGGACGAGATCCCGAGCCGACCGTTCGCCGACCCGATTCTGCGCGACGCGGACGCCACATCGGACGGGGCGGAATGGCTGGTGGTGTGCACGGCCGCCGACGGACGGCGCTTCCAACTCTCCGCGGGCGAGGCGACCAGCGCGCTGCTGCTCACCGCGACCGATCTCGGGCTGTCCACCTGCGTTCAGACCGAACCGCTCGGAATGCAGGATCTGCGGCACGAGATCCGGCGGACGGTGCTGCACGATTGCGCGTTCGCGCAGACGATGGTGCGGATCGGCTGGGTCCCGGCCAATACACCCCCGCTGCCCGCCACCCCACGCCGGGCGATAGACGAGATCCTGGAGGTGAACTGAACTCACCCGTTGCGGGTGTGCGCCAATCCCATCCGGACGGCGAGCACGGCCGCCTCGGTGCGACCCCGCACGTCGAGCTTGCGCAGCACCCGCGACACATAATTCTTCACCGTCTTCTCGGACAGGTACATGCGCTGCGCGATCTGGCGGTTGGTCATGCCGCGGCCCAGTAGTCCCAGGACGGTCCGCTCGCGGTCGGTGAGTTCGGCGAGCGGGCCGCCGTGCCATTCGGCCTGCGCGCGCAGCGCGGCCATCACCGCGGTGGTCGCGCGGGAGTCCAGCAGCGAGTGTCCCACCGCGACCTGCCGGATCGCCTCGAGCAGTTCCGGGCCGCGCACGTCCTTGACCAGGTAGCCGGAGGCCCCGGCGAGGACCGCGCCGATCATCGACGGTTCGTCCGCGAACGCGGTCAGCATCAGGCAGCGCACGCCGGGTACGGACGCCAGCAGGTCCCGGCAGAGTTCGTCCCCGCTACCGTCCGGCAAACGGACATCGAGGAGGACGACGTCCGGCCGGGCCGCGGGCACGCGGGCGCGGGCCTCGGCGCAGGTCGCGGCCTCGCCGATCAGCGTGAGATCCGCCGCCTCGTCGAGGAGATCGCGCAGTCCGCGCCGGACGATTTCGTGATCGTCGACGATGAACACGTCGACCATCGCAGCCTCCTCCCGTCGAGGGTCCACCGGTCCCTGCCCGGATCCGCGGCAAACGGACAGCAGGGACCGGCCTGGCGGCTATCGATCGGCTACCCGCCCCACCGGCACTCAAACCGAGGCCCGGCGTCAGGCCTCGCGCCACGTGCGGATGAGCCCCTCCTGGACCACGGCCGCCACCAGCTGCCCCTCCTGGTTGAAGATCCGCCCGCCGGTCAGCGCCCGGCCGAAACCCGCCGAGGGCGAGGCCTGGTCATAGAGCAGCCAGTCGTCGGCGCGGAACGGGCGCAGGAACCACATGGCATGGTCGAGCGAGGCATTCTGCGTCGGCTCGTCGGGATGGATGACCTTCGACGAACCGAGCAGCGTCATATCGCTCATGTAGGCGAGCGTGCAGACGTGGAACAGCGGGTCGTCCGGCAGCGGGTGGCGGTAGCGGAACCACACCTGCTGCTGGGCGGCCAAGCCGCTCTTGCGGGCCACCTGCTCCTGCGGGATGGTACGGATATCCCAGTGCTCCCATTCCCGCATGGCCCACAGGCGCTCGGGGCTCATGGAGGTGCGGGCGTCCGGAAGTTCGTGCGGCGGCGGCACTTTCGGCATCTCGTCCTGATGCACCGGGCCCGCGTCGCCGACGTGGAAAGAGGCCGACATCGTGAATATCGCCTCGCCGTTCTGCACTCCGGTCACCCGGCGGGTGCAGAACGACCGACCGTCGCGGATGCGCTCGACCAGGTACACCGTGCGCTCCTGCGGGTTGCCCGGACGCAGGAAATAGCCGTGCAGGGAATGCACCTGGTAGTTCGGTTCCACCGTGCGCACCGCCGACACCAGCGCCTGTCCGGCAACCTGCCCGCCGAACGTGCGCGGCAGCTGGGTCTTCGTGGACGCGCCACGGAAGATGTCCCGCTCGAGCCGCTCGATCTCGAGGGCCTCTTCGATCGTCGCCATCAGCCGTCCTTCCGGAATCGCACCAGCTCAGGTTAGACAATGGCGAACGGCGGGCGGCCCCCGGCTCACCGGGGCGGCGATCTCGGCTCAGCGAACGGTGCTAGTGGCGAGGATGAATCGAAGCCCTCCTGACCCACCGCACCGAACACCCCTCCACTCCCGACATCCAGATCACCTGGGACCACCCGCCCCGCCCCGCCATCCACACCCGCCCAACCCCGTAATTCCGCACCCCGCTCCCCGCCGTCCACCCACTCCCCGATCACCGCCACCACCAATTCCCGATTCGCGCCACCACCTTTCCCGACCTACGCCGCCACCATTACCGGCATGCGCCACCACCTTTCCCGACCTGCGGCACCACCAATCCCCGGCATACGTTCACCACCAATCTCCGACATACGCCCACCACCAATTCCCGGCATGCGCCGCCACCACCCACGCCCGACACGCGCCGCCACCATTCCCGGCATGCACTTGGACGGGATCAAGTTCTCGCACAGGTAGATTCCAGTCGAGAGCGCGCCGGAATAGGGCTAGGTCAGCTGGTGGCCGCGGGTCGCGTAGGCGTCGAGGATCGGGACCGGGTCGAGGTCTTCGAGGTGGTGTCCGGCGTCGAGGTGGTCGGTGAGGTCGTTGCCGTCGCGGGGTTGGACGATGCGGAGTTCGTGGACGAAGCCGAGCAGGGTATCGGCGGCCTTGGCGGCGCGGCGGTAGCCCGGGGCGTCGCGATCGGTGACGATCCAGACGCGGTGTGCGCCGCGCAGCCAGGCGGCGTGGGCCGGGGTCCACGCGTGCGCCCCACCGGCATTGGTCGTGGCGACGACTCCGGTGCGCAGCGCGCTCTGGACATCCCGCTCACCCTCGCAGAGGTAGATGTCCGCACTCGCCGCCAAGGCGACGGCGACCTCCGGAAGCCGGTACGGGATCCGCGCGAATCCACCGGGCCGCCAACCGTTCTCGGTCATGCGCTCCTGCCAGAAATATTTGACGCGGCCGTGTTCGTGCGGTGCGTGCACTCGGTGCACACGACCCTCGGGACGATGGTCGGGCCACCGATAGAGATAGCGCGCCACCTCCCGGGACGGTCCGACCGCGGGACCGAGGCCGGGCTTGTGGACCGCCAGCGGCAGACCCGCGGCCAGCAGCGCCCGGTCCACCGGGGACAGTTCCGGCCGCCGCGCCCGCGGGATGTGCCCGGCACCCGCGACGTGGTGTGGCGGCCGGTCGAACAGGTCTCGCACCCGCAGCCCGAGGCGGTCGAGTACGTCCTCATCCGAGCATCCGGCGAAACAGCGCAGGACGGTGCGGCGCGCGGCCCGGTTGTAGATCACGCCGAGGGACGGATTGTGGTGGCGCCCATCGCCTTCGTGCACCGGACACAGATATCGGTACCACGCGCCCGACTTCCGACCGGGCCCGCTCACCCGGTCGAGCGCGGCGGTGATGACGTCGAAGGAGAGTGTGGTGTTCATGATGCGCTCCTGTGAACCCATCATCCCCGTTCGCTCCCGTGAAACGGCGGATCGCAACCATTCCGATAGCGCGAGATCCGGCCCCGGCGTGCACAATTCGTGCCGATCGATGCCGCGGCGGTCTACTCCGCGACAGGAGCGGGTCGCCGACGATCGGCGCCTGCCGCTACCAACCCCTCATGAACTGTCCGCGTTCGGCGTGGCCGCACCGGCCGACCGCAGCCGTTCCGCCAACTCGCGGCTGCGCGTTCGGAGTTCCGGAGGGTCGAGCACCTCGAAGTCGTGCCCCAGCACAGCCATGTGGATCAGGACGGCATCGAGATTGTCCGCGCCGCTGCGCACCTCGCAGCGCCCGTCCGCGCGCGGACAGACGACGGCGGCCGATGCCGGGATCTGCGCGCGCACCGTCTCCCCGGGCGCGTGCACCAGAAATCGAGCCTGCCGCGCGTACACCCGGCTGGCCACGCCCTCCTGCACGTAGGTCGCCGCATCGGGCACCGGGCGCGGCCGGAAATGCCAGGTCCGGGCCTCCACCGCGGTCATCCGGTCGACGCGGAAGCTGCGCCAGTCGTCGCGATCGAGATCGAAGGCGAGCAGGTACCAGCGCCGATCGGAGGCGACCAGGCGATAGGGCTCGACCCGCCGCGGCCGCACCGCGCCGCCGGAGGGGTAGTCGAATCCGGCCTCGGCCCGGTCGCGGCAGGCCCGCGCCAGCGTCATGAGCGGCTCGGGGTCGACCGGTGTGCGCCCGCCGCCGAAGGACTCCACCGCCCCGGAGAGCGCGCGCACCTCGTGCCGCAGCCGCGCGGGCAGCACCCGGTCGAGTTTCGTCAGCGCGCGGAGGGCGGCGTCGCCCGCGCCCGCGACGGCGCCGCCCGCGCCCGCGAGCAACGAGACCGCGGTCGCGATCGCCTCCTCGTCGTCGAGCAGCAGCGGCGGCAGGTCCTGTCCGGCCCTCAGCCGGTACCCGCCGCCCACGCCCTGGCTGGCGTGCACCGGATAGCCCAGCGTCCGCAATCGCTCGACATCGCGCCGCACCGTGCGCGGCGTGACGCCGAGCCGCTCGGCGAGTTCGGGACCGGTCCAGACCCGGCGCTGCAGCAGCCCGAGCAGCGTGAGCACGCGCTCCGTCGTGCCTCGTTCGTCGCCCGCCGCGTCCACGCCACCCACCTTGCCAGAAATAGCGGACCGATTCTGTCCGCCTGCCGTGCCAGGGTGAGCCGGTGCGGCAATTCGCTACAGCCGCGGGCGCGGAGCAGACTTGGTGCCACGCGTCCACGACCCCACCGCCCCAGCTACGAACGGAGCCGACAGATGAGCCGTGATATCCAGATCACCTTCGACGCCCATGACCCGGCAGCACTGTCGACTTTCTGGCGGCATGCCCTCGGCTATGTCCACCCCGCGCCGCCCGGAGTCGACCTGCCCGAGGGCGCCGACCCGCTGGCCGCGTGGGACGAATTCCTCGCGCGGCTCGGCGTACCCGAGGACCAGCGCAATACCAGATCCGCCATCGAGGATCCGGACGGTCAGCGCCCCCGGCTGTTCTTCCAGCGGGTGCCGGAGGACAAGATCGCCAAGAACCGCGTACACCTCGATGTCCGCGCGGCCCCCGGGTTGAGGGGTGACGAGCGGATGGCGGCCCTGGAAGCCGAGTGCGACCGCCTCGTCGCCCTGGGCGCCGAACGACTCCACCGCCACGAACCCGAGCCCCCGCTCGGCTTCGGCCACATCGTCATGGCCGACCCCGAGGGGAACGAATTCTGCCTCGACTGACGTCCCGCGCCCCGTGCGCGAATTGAGTCGAGCCGCCGGATCAGTGCCTTGCGAACGTCGGTTTCGCCGCGTGCAGGTCCAGGTGCGCCCAGTCCCGCACGTCGCGTTGCAGTTGCCGGTCGTGGGTGGCGACGACGACGGCCGCGGCGGTCGCGCGCAGCGCGTCGGTGAGTTCGTCGACCAGCGCGATGGACAGGTGGTTGGTGGGCTCGTCCAGCAGCAGGGCGTGCGGGCGAGTCGCCAAGGCGCAGGCCAGATCCAGGCGGCGCTGCTGCCCCATCGACAGGTCGCCGACCGGCTTGTTCGCCTCGCGGGAGGACAGCAGGCCGAGCGAGGCGAGTCCGATCACCTCGCCCTCCGCGAGCAGTCCCGCCGTCACCGCCCGCGCCAGGTACGCGTCGTAGATCTCGCGCGCGCGACGATGCGTGGAACGCCGAGATTCCTGCTCCAGCAGCTGGATTCGCGCCTTACGCGCTCGGTGCACCCGGCCGGTCGTCGGCTCCAGCGCGCCGGACAGCACGTTCAGCAGCGTGGACTTGCCGGTACCGTTGGCGCCCGTGATCACCAGGCGGTCACCGGAATCCAGCGACAGCTCGACCGGTCGCGGCAGTCGCCCCGCCACCGTCACCTCCTCGGCCCGCACCAGGGTGACGCCGGGCCGCGCCGGGAGTTCGGGCATGGCGAACCGCCGCGGCGGCGTCGGCGCGGTGATGCGGTGGCGTTCCAGGTCGTCCTGGCGGCGGTGCACGGCCCGCGCCAACGACCCCGCGCGCGTGGCACGTTGGTGCTTACCGGTGCCTTTATCCGGCCGCCAGCCGGTGACCAGGCGGTTCTGCGCCGCCGACAGGTCGTTCGCGAGGCGCCCACGTTCGGTCTGCTGCTGTTTGTACTCCTCCTCCCACCGTTCGCGTTCGGCGCGGCGGCCTTCCCGATACCCGGCGTAACCGTCGCCGTAGCTGCGCGGCAGGCCGTCGCGGGTCGGATCCAGGTCGAGGATCGTCTCCGCCACATCGGTCAGCAGCGCCCGGTCGTGACTCACCACCACCACGCCGCCGGGGAAGGCGCGCAGCCGCGCGGTCAGGAACTCCAGTGCGGCACGGTCGAGATGGTTCGTCGGCTCGTCCAGCAGCAGGAAATCGTCCCCGGCCGCCAACAGCACGGCCAGGCGCACGCGATACCGCTGCCCCACCGACAGCGTGGCGAGTGGCCGATCCCGGTCCGATACCGCCCCGAGCCCTTCCAGCGCCACATCGACGCGGCGGTCGGCGTCCCAGGCGTCCAGTAGCTGCACGAGATCCAGTGCGTCGCTGTATTCCCGGTCGGCGCCGGGGCGTTCGTCGGTGAGTGCCGCGGTCGCGGCGTCGAGCCGCTCCATCGCCTCGCGGGCGGCGGTCAGGTGCTCGTCGACGACGTCGCCGACGGTCCGCTCGTCGTGGTCGGGCATCTCCTGGGTCGCCAGCGCCAGCGTGCCGACCCGCCGCACACTGCCCGCGTCGGGCGTGAGCAGGCCCGCGAGCACGTGCAGCAGCGTGGACTTGCCGCGGCCGTTCTCGCCGACGATCCCCCACCGCGAACCGGGCGGTACGGTCATCTCCACGCCGTCGAGCACGGTGTGCTCGCCGCGCTGTACGCGAACGGCCGAACAGGTCAGTTGCGCCCGCCCGCGGGCAGGCTGAGTCCAGTTGGTCATAAAACTTCCTCCGGGCACACGGCATCCGCGATGCGGGAAGGGAATGTGCCTTGGTCGATGAGTGCGCGCGAGGGCGCGACGGGACATCGAATGCGGGGCCGTCAGCGATCCGTCGACGCGGATGCGGGCCCGGAACTCTCAGAGGAAGTACAAGTGCACGATCACGAGAGTAGCAACCTCCGCCGATCCGGCGCGAAGGGTTTTCCGGGTGGGCGACGACGCAGAGAACTGGCTGCGGCCGGTCGTCGTAAACGACGAAGCGGCCATCCTGCGGGCCTACACGACGGCCCTGCGACAGCAGCTTCGGTGAGCTCCCGCCCACTTTCCTTGCCGGGCAAGGTGGTTCGGCCTGGAATCAGCAGAACAGCGCGCGATCGGGTCGCGGGATCCAGCAATCCGCCGCGAGATCGCCGTTGTAGTTGTCGCGGAAGTAGTCGATCAGGTGCGGCAGTCCCGGATGGGTGTTGGCGGTGGACCACAGCAGCGCGTGCGGGTACGCGGGGGTCGGGTCGACGAGCGGCAGCCGCCGGATGCGCGGATGCCACGGGTTGCGGAAATTGTCACCACTGATGGTGGCCAGGGTGTCGGAGGCGGCGATGAGGTCGAGCATGGCCGCCATGCCGTCGCCGCCCGCCCCCTGCCGTCCCGGGCTCGGACTCCGGTGCGCCTGGGGCGTGGTATCGATGGTGACGCCGCAGAATTCGCTCAGTTCGCGGTAGAAGTCGGCCCATTCCGACGGGATCGCCGCGCCCGGAATCCACACGGTCGTGCCCGCGAGTTCGCCGAGCGGCACCGACGATCGCTTGGCCAGTGGGTGATCCTTCCCGACGAGCAGATGCGCGGCGTCCACATAGGCGGGGGCGGCGGCGATGTCGGGCGGGAGCGGCCGCGGCCCGCCGTGCGGCCGGGCGAACGCCGCGTCGGCGCGGCCGCCGACCAGCATGTCGCGCGAGGTCACCGCCACATTCGAGATGACGATCTCGGTATCGGATTCGGGGTTGTGGTCCAGGTAGAACCGCATCTGCTCGAACGCGCCCTGCCGCTCGCCCTGGACGGCCACCCGCAGCGGACGCGGCTGCTCCCGCACCGCCGCCACCGCGGCCTCCGCCACGGCCAGCAGCGACCGCGCGTGCGGCAGCAGGCGGAGACCGGCGGCGGTCGGCGAGATCCCGGCGGGTACGCGGTCGAACAGCGCCGTGCCGAGCCGGGACTCCAGCTTGGCGATCCGCTTGGACACCGCCTGCTGGCTGACGCCCAGCACGGCCGCGGCATGGCTGAACTGCCCCTCGTCGAACGCGGCGACGAACGCGCGGACGGACGCCGGATCGAGATCCATCGGACCACCTCTTTACACAACTGCAGGTTGTTCACACTAGCGTGTCTTTTGTTCGACTCACTCCGCTGTCACCTGGTCATATCACTGCGAAACGACATGGTCGACACCGCCTTTCGCACAACCGGGAGGCGGCCGCGGCCCCGATCCACGGCACAGGGTGATTCGATGAGCGACGCGTCCTTCGTCCATCTGCACAACCACACCGAGTTCTCGATGCTCGACGGCATGGCGAAGATGGCGCCGCTGTTCGCCGAGGCCGAACGCCTGGGCATGCCCGCTGTCGGGATGTCCGACCACGGCAACATGTACGGCGCGGCGGAGTTCTTCCGGCAGTCGCGGCGGGCCGGGATCAAGCCGATCATCGGGATCGAGGCCTATGTCGCGCCGGAGTCCCGGTTCTCCACCCGGCGGGTGCGGTGGGGAGATCCGTCACAGAAGTCCGACGACGTCGCGGGTTCCGGCGCCTACCTGCACATGACCATGTTCGCGAGAAACGCCGCCGGGCTGCGGAACCTGTTCCGGCTGTCGTCGCTGGCGTCGTTCGAGGGACAGCTCGGCAAGTGGCCGCGCATGGACGCCGAGCTGATCGCCGAACACGCCGAGGGCGTCATCGCCACCACCGGATGCCCGTCCGGGGAGGTCCAAACCCGTTTGCGGCTGGGGCAATTCGACGCGGCGTACGAGGCGGCGGGACGGTGGCGCGACATCTTCGGCGCGGAGAACTTCTACCTCGAGGTCATGGACCACGGGCTGTCCATCGAGCGGCACGTCCGGGAGGACCTGCTGGCCGTCGCCGACAAGGTCGGCCTGACGCCGCTGGCCACCAACGACTGCCACTACGTCGTGCGGGCGCAGGCGGCGGCGCACGAGGCCATGCTGTGCGTGCAGACCGGCAAGACCCTGTCGGACCCGGCCCGGTTCCGCTTCGACGGCGACGGCTACTACCTGAAGTCGGCCGCCGAGATGCGCGCGTTGTGGGACGGCGAGGTCCCCGGCGCCTGCGACGCCACCCTCGCCGTCGCCGAGCGCGTCGAACCGTACGACGAGGTGTGGGAGTTCCGCGACCGCATGCCGGTGTTCCCGGTCCCGGGCGACCACACCGAGGACAGCTGGTTGCGGCGCGAGGTGGACGCGGGCCTGCGCTGGCGCTTCCCGTCCGGCGTTCCCGACGACTATCTGCGTCGGGCGCGGTTCGAGCTGGGTATCATCCGGGACAAGGGATTTCCCGCCTACTTCCTGGTCGTCGGCGACCTGGTGGCGCACGCCCGCGAGGTCGGCATCCGGGTCGGGCCGGGCCGCGGATCGGCGGCCGGCTCCCTGGTCGCCTACGCGCTGGCGATCACCAATATCGACCCGATCGAGCACGGCCTGCTGTTCGAGCGGTTCCTCAACCCCGAGCGGCCGTCGGCGCCCGATATCGATATCGATTTCGACGACCGACGCCGCGGCGAGATGATCCGCTACGCCACCGAGCGCTGGGGTGCGGACAAGGTCGCGCAGGTCATCACGTTCGGCACCATCAAGACCAAGGCCGCGCTCAAGGACGCGGCCCGAGTGCATTTCGGCCAGCCCGGATTCGCGATCGCCGACCGCATCACCAAGGCGCTGCCACCCGCCGTGGCCGCCAAGGACATCCCCGTCGCGGGCATCACCGATCCCGCCCACGAGCGCTACGGCGAGGCCGCCGAGGTGCGCGCGCTGCTGGAGTCGGACCCCGATGTGCGCCGAATCTACGACACCGCAGTGGGTTTGGAGGGCATGGTGCGCGGCGCCGGCGTGCACGCCTGCGCCGTGATCCTGTCCAGCGAACCGCTCCTGGACGTGGTTCCGCTGTGGCGGCGACCGCAGGACGGTGCGGTCATCACCGGCTGGGACTATCCCTCGTGCGAGGCCATCGGCCTGCTCAAGATGGACTTCCTGGGGCTGCGCACGCTCACGGTGATCGGCGACTGCCTGGCCAACATTCGCGCCAACCGCGGACTCGACATCGACCTGGACACTCTCGCACTCGACGACGAGAAGACCTACGCCATGCTCGCGCGCGGGGACAATCTCGGTGTGTTCCAAATGGATTCGGCCGGAATGCGGGAGTTGCTGCTGCGCATGGCGCCCACCGAGTTCAACGACCTGATCGCCTCCAACGCGCTCTATCGGCCCGGGCCGATGGGTGTCGGCGCGCACTGGTCCTACGCCGACCGCAAGAACGGCCGGGAGTCGGTCACCCCGATCCATCCCGAACTCGACGACGCGCTGCGCGACATCCTGTCCGAGACCTACGCCCTGATCGTCTATCAAGAGCAGATCATGCAGATCGCGCAGCAGGTGGCCGGATACTCGCTGGGGCAGGCGGATCTGCTGCGCCGCGCGATGGGCAAGAAGAAGCCGGAGGTGCTGGCGCGGGAGTTCGAGAACTTCCGGAAGGGCATGCGCGACAAGGGATACGGCGAGGCGGCGATCACCGCGCTGTGGGAGGCGGTGCTGCCGTTCGCCGGATACGCCTACAACAAATCGCACGCCGCCGGGTACAGCCTGGTCATGTACTGGACCGCGTATCTCAAGGCCAACCATCCCGCCGAATTCATGGCGGCGCTGCTCACCTCGGTCGGCGACGACAAGGACAAGTCGGCGATCTACCTGGCGGACTGCCGCAAACGCGGTATCCGGGTGCTGCCGCCGGACGTCAACGACTCCGCGGCCACCTTCACCTGTGTCGGATCCGATATCCGTTTCGGGCTGGGCGCCGTGCGCAATGTGGGCGAACCGGTCGTCGAATCCATTGTGCGGGCGCGCGAATCGGCCCGGTTCGCGAGCTTCTCCGATTATCTGGCCAGGGTCGACGCCACCGCCTGCGGCAAGAAAGTGGTCGAATCCCTGGTCAAGGCGGGTGGATTCGACTCGCTACGGCATCCGCGCAAGGGGTTGCACCTGGTGCACAGCGAGGCCGTGGACGCGGCGATGAGTACCAAGAAGGCCGCGGCGCGTGGGCAGTTCGACCTGTTCTCCGGCGCCGCGGACGAATATCGCGAGGCCGCGGCGGTTTTCGAGGTTCCGGTGCCGGACCAGGAATGGGATGTGCGGCAGCTGCTCGGATTCGAGCGGGAAATGCTGGGGCTGTATGTATCCGGGCATCCCCTCGACGACGTGGCTCCCGCGCTGGCCGCCCGGTGCGACACCTCGATCGCCACGCTCGCCGCGGGCGGGCTCGGGCACGGCCGCAAGGTGGTCGTGGGCGGACTCGTCGTCTCGGTCGACCGCCGGATCACGAAGAGGGGGGAGCCCTGGGCCATCGTGCGGCTCGAGGACCTGGAGGCGGCTGCGGAGGTGCTGTTCTTCCCCGCCGCCTACGCCGCCGCGGCCGCCGCGCTCGCCGAGGACGCGGTGGTGCTGGTCACCGCGCACGTCAGCGTCCGCGAGGGCCGCACGTCCCTGCTGGGCGACCAGGTCACCGTGCCGGACCTCGCGGGATCGCGGGGACCGATCACGGTCACCGTCCCGGTACCGGCGTGTACGCCCGGCACTGTCCGCACCCTGCGCGAAACCCTGCAGCAGCACCCGGGGCCCACCGAGGTGCGAATCCGCTTGGTGGGCAAGTACGGCCCTCAACTCCTGGCCATCGACCCCCGCTTCCGCGTCCAGCCCTCCCCCGCCCTCATGGGCGAACTCAAAGCATTGTTCGGCCCAACCTGCCTGCGATGAGTACCGGCCGCCGCCCACACTCCATCATTTCCGGCAGGCTGTCGGTCGGAATCCACCTGCATGCAAGGGACCCCAGCCAATGCGCGCCGGGGATGACAGGTGGTGGGTGGCTCAACAGGTGGGCGCCGGTCCACGCTGCCAGGCGTATTCGTAGCGGGTGGCGCCGGGGCCGTTGCGGGGCAGAACTATTGCCGCGCCGTCGCGCGGGGTCCAGGTGCGCGGGAGGAGGACCAGGTTGTCGGTCGTGGTCATGATCAGGACCAGTCCGTCGTATCGGAAGCGGTAGGCCGCTTCGGGTTCGGTGCAGCGGGCGGTGGTGACGCCGCGGACGCCGAGCGCGAGGTTCTTCTCGCTGTAGATGGTGATCCCGGGATCGGTGCGCAGCGTCAGCCGCGCTATGTCGTCGGCCCGGCCGCGGCCCACCGCCATCGAGTAATCCGTTGCGCCCCAGAAGAACGCGCCGCCCACCAGCAGCAGGATGAGGCCCCATTCGAGGGGTGTGCTGGTGCGGGCGGAGGAGTCCTCCGCGTCGTCGTTGTTCTGTTTCCGGCGGTTGAGCACCACCGCCCACAGCAGTAGTACGCCGACGATCAGGCAGATCGGCGCGACTCCGAGGGACCGGTTCAGCGGCGTCTCGAACTGCGGCCTGGACAGTCCGTTGAGCATCAGCAGAAAGCCGACGACGGTGAGGACCGCGAGCAGCCACCGTGGCCAGGCGGCCCCGCGGATCCGGCTCGGCAGCACCGCCCACAGCCACAACAACCCGAGGGCCGTCGCACCGCACAGCGCCAGTGGTACGAAAAGCCCGTCGGCGCTGCGCATCACGTAGTCGGTGGTGCTGAGACCGAGGACGGAGGAATCCACCCCGAAGTACTTGCAGAACCCCCGGGCGTGGAAGAAGCCCCAGTAGAACAGCAGACCGGCCAGAAGTGTTGCCGGAGCGACGAATTGGCCGATGATCGGGGCTACCACCGCCAGCCCCGCGAACGGTCCCGCCCGGTCTTCGGCCTTGCCGGCGGACTCTGTCTCAGCCACCGGCGTTCTCCGTGGCCGGAGCTGCGGTGTGGCGATCGACGGTGGCCGACGGTCGCAGCACCTCCGGCGTAATCGTCGAGACGGCCGACGGTTTCGAGGCCTCGGTGGTCGCGGTGGGTGCGATCGTCGTCGTGGTCGTCTCACCCGCCACGCAGCGCGTCCAGTACACCTTCACGATGTCGGGCGGCTGGCGACCCGCCATCGCGGTACCCGCGCCCTCGCCTCCCGACTGCAACGGCCGGTCGATGCCGCTCACCCCGTAGCTCGCCAGCAGCTCCGTGTTGTTCGGGAACTGTTCGGAACCCTGCGGCGGGATCTCCGGACAGGGCGGCAGTTCGTCCACGAGACCATCCGCGTTGACCAGGTCCACTTGCACACAATCTTCGGGCAGCCCGTACGCCCGGCACCCGGGCGCGGCGGCCGACAGAATCCGATACCTGACGTACGCCGCCAGGGTCGTCCCCGGGTTGAAGTCGTAGGTGCCCAGGTCGACGGGCAGTCCGCGCGCGGTGACCTCACCCGAGTTGCCACCGGGATTCCCCGGCGCCCCACCACCGATACCCGAGCCCGCGGGATTTCCAGGCGCCCCGCCACCGGAACCCGGAGGGCCACCACCCGAACCCGGACCGCCGCCACCGGAACCGGGAGCGCCGCCGCCGGAATCCGGAGCCCCCGTGATCGGCCCTCCGCTCGAATTGTGACCCGTCCCCGGGCCGGAGCCGGAAGTGCCGCCTCCTGCACCTCCGTCTCCACAACCGGGTAGTAGGAGCAGGCAAGCCGCGGCGGCGACGCCCACCGCGAGCCCGCGCCCGTCATACCCTCTGCGCCGAGGCAATCCGACAGTGAGCATGACGTCGCCACCCCTTCCGAGAATCTTCCCCCTACCAGACAATCGCACCGAGACCCGGAAACGCACCGACACCGGGCCGCGCGGTGACACAAGTCCCGAGACGCCAGGGACCAACGACCCACGCGCGGCCACGATCCGCTCACCCGAAACACACCGACGCCCCTCCGGCGGACCGGAGGGGCGTCGGGAGTTCGCGGCGTCTACCAGCCGCGCTCGGCGAGTCGGTGCGGCTCCGGGATGTCGTCGACGTTGATGCCGACCATGGCCTCGCCCAGGCCGCGCGACACCTTCGCCAGCACGTCCGGATCGTCGTAGAAGGTGGTGGCCTTGACGATCGCGGCCGCGCGCTGGGCCGGGTTGCCGGACTTGAAGATGCCCGAGCCGACGAAAACGCCCTCGGCGCCCAGCTGCATCATCATCGCGGCGTCGGCCGGCGTGGCGATGCCGCCCGCGGTGAACAACACGACCGGCAGTTTGCCGGTCTCGGCGACCTCGCGGACCAGTTCGTACGGCGCCTGCAGCTCCTTGGCGGCCACGTACAGCTCGTCCTCCGGCAGCGACCGCAGGCGGCGGATCTGCTGGCGGATCTTGCGCATGTGGGTGGTGGCGTTCGAGACGTCGCCGGTACCGGCCTCGCCCTTGGAGCGGATCATCGCCGCGCCCTCGGTGAGGCGGCGCAGCGCCTCCCCCAGATTGGTGGCGCCGCAGACGAACGGCACGGTGAACTGCCACTTGTCGATGTGGTGCTCGTAGTCGGCGGGGGTCAGCACCTCCGACTCGTCGATGTAGTCGACACCGAGGCTCTGCAGGACCTGCGCCTCCACGAAGTGGCCGATCCGCGCCTTGGCCATCACGGGAATGGAGACCGCGTTCACGATGCCGTCGATCAGGTCCGGGTCGCTCATGCGCGCCACGCCGCCCTGCGCGCGAATATCGGCGGGGACTCGCTCCAGCGCCATGACGGCCACCGCGCCCGCGTCCTCGGCGATCTTGGCCTGCTCCGCGGTGACGACGTCCATGATCACACCGCCCTTGAGCATCTCGGCCATGCCGCGCTTCACGCGGGCGGTGCCGGTCGTCGGGGTGGTTTCGGGCGTAGCCACGGCAAACTCCTGATCATCGGGGATTGGGACCCGTTCGGAAACGAACGCCACAATTCTAGGCGGGTGGATCAGGCCACTTCATAGCCAGTCGGAGAGGACTGGACTGATGACCCGATCTCACCCGTCGTGACCAGGGGTTCTGGCTATCTCGCCGCTACGACGCCGCTAGATCGGATTGATGACGAGCAGCTGCGCCCAGTAGGTCGCGGCCTCCTGCCCCAGGTGGGGCAGCAGGAAGTCGTAGAGCAGGTAGGACATCGGCATTCGGAACTTCACCTCCACAGCTCGGTTCGCCGCAATGCGCCGACGGCGAACCGGTTCCGACCATATCCGATCATGGCGGGTCGCACAGGGCGGTCACCTAGAGTCGTGGCCATGACTGACGACAGCCTGCGATCGGTACGAATCGAGCGGACCGCTCCCGGGCGATTCGCCGCCACCAACCCGCGCGGCGGGCAGATCGTCTTCGGATCCGGGGACGATGCCGACTTCACCCCGGTCGAACTGCTGCTCGCGGCGCTCGGCGGCTGCACCGCGATCGATGTCGATATCGCGACCGCGCGGCATGCGGAGCCGGTCGAATTCACCGTCTCCGTCAGCGGCGACAAGATCAGCGACGAGTTGGGCACGCATATGACCGACCTCGAGGTCCGTTTCCGGGTCGCGTTTCCCGAGGGCGCGGGCGGCGACAACGCCCGCAAGATCCTGCCGCGCGCCGTCCGCACCTCGCACGACAAGCTGTGCACGGTCAGCCGGACCATCGAACTCGGCACGCCCGTGACCTCGTCGGTCGAGGGACAGGACTGACCACCCGCGCTCGCGGACGCCCCTAGGTCGCCGCGGGCGACTCCCCGATCGTCGCGAACAACCCGCCGATCACGAAGCCGATCTGACCGGTCGCGCGCTCGACGGTGCCGGTGGGCTGTTCCAGGTGCACGGCGCCGCGGAGTCGGTGCTCGCCGCGAATCGCGATCTCGTCGACTACCTCTGGTAGACCTGGTCGCCGGGCCTGGATCCGGGCGCCCACCGCGAGCGCGTGCACGCGCTGTACGGCGATCCGGCGGGCATCGCCAACGCACTGCGGGTCTACCGGGCCAATTTCGATACGTCCCTGCACGATCCGCGGCTGGCCGCGCTGGCCGCCACCACCGAGACGCCCGCGTCCGTTCCGCTCCTGGTGCTCAGCGGCGCCGACGACGGCTGCCTACCGCCCTCGGCCTTCGCCGACGCCCCGGCCGCGCTCGCCCCCGGTTCGCGGGTCGAGATCATCAGCGGTGCTGGGCATTTCATGCAGCTCGACCGCCCCACCGAGGTCGCGAGGCTCATCCTGGACTGGTTGGACGAGCGATAACGCGCATTACCTCCTCGCGGTTCTCACACCGGCGGTCGGCGGAGCTGATCCCGATTGCCTACCGACGCAGTGGGTTCCAGGTATTCCACGCCGGTGACGATCTCGGGGTAGATGCGGATGATCCGGTCGCGGGAACCGGGGAGGGTGGCCGGAAGCAGTTCCCGGCAGCGCGCGATCTCGGCCGGATCGTCGACCTCCTCGGCGGTGCCGGTGACGATGACGCACCAGCCGAGCAGGGTGTCGTGGTCGATCGTGTCGGCCTCGTAGGCGACGACCTGCCGATCGGTGGTCAGGCCGATACCGGGGTTGGCATGGATGACGATCGTGTCGTCGTCCATGAAGTGGTTCACCGGTCGGATGGTGGGGAGTGCGTAGCGGGAGAACACCACGCGCCCGAAGCGCACGGATGCCAGCAACCGCAACGACTGCGCGGTCGACAGTTCCCGTGATCCGTGCGTGCCCTCCACAGTCCCACTCCGTGGTCATCGAACCCGTTGTGTCACCGATACTTCCACGTTCGAGCAGCCGTGGCGAGGGGAAATCGGCACGTACCGGAAAGTACGACGCGGGGCGCCCCGTACCGACTCCGCCGTCAGGGACCAACGACTCTAGCGACCACCGGATACGAACGTAATCTATGTGTCAGGTCCTTGTGTACAGCGGCGCACCGATCACCGAACCGCGACTGGGGATCGCGTTCGACCCCGGAACCAGGAGACGGACATGAAAGATGTCCTGTTACCCACCCGACCTGCCGGTTCGAGTGTCGATGCGGTCGACATGACGCTGCCTCCGCATCCCTTCCTCGAACCCGTGCTCCCGGCCGCGGCCGATACCGGCGACTTCGTCGATTCCAGCGACCGCCTCGTGCGCCATCTCTTCGACGTCGGCCTGCGGCTGCACACGATGCGCGCGGTGTTCGACCGGCCCGACGGGACCGCGACGGAGGCCGAGGCCGTCGGCGCACTGGTCGCCGACCTGGACACGCTCATCCGCGATGCCGGTCTGGCGATGCTCGCGCTGACCCTCGAACGCACCGCCACCGACCACGGCCACCCGGGCCGCAGACGCCGCCATCGGGTCGGGTAGCCCGGTCAGCGGATCGACCGCACCTCGGGCTCATCGTCGCCGCCCGCGACGACCACCGCCTCCGGCAGCAACTGGTCGAGGTGATACGGGTAGACCGTCTCACCCATGCCGTCGAGCCGGGCGATCTCCTCGGCCGTGCACCACCGGTTGTCGGTGACGCAGCGCCGCTCCCACACAGTGGGGTTGGTCGCCTTGGGCTCGAAACCCGTTGTGCGGGCGACGAAGAACAGCTCCTCCGAGCGGACCAGTTCACCGTCGAACGGGAAGACCGCCACCCGCCGCCAGATCGGGCCGCGCAGCGCGGTGGAGTCCAGCGCGCGCCCGGTCTCCTCCCAGACCTCGCGAACCGCGGTGGTGCGCAACGTTTCCCCGGGTTCCATGCCCCCGCCGACGGTGAACCAGAACGGCAGATCGGGGGTCCTGGGGTCGTGGCCCCGCATGAGCAGCACTCGATCCTGCTCGTCGAGCAGCACCACCCGCGCCGAGGTCCGCACCGAATCCACCTCGAGCCCGGTGGTCGCCGCGGCCGTCACCCGCTCGGTGATCTCGAAATACGTCGGCAGCGGTGCGGTTCCGCCCAGGTGTAGCAGCCGCACCAGCCGCCGGGTGCGCAGGGCGAGGGTGTCGCGCACGGCGTCGTTGTGGAAGCGGCGGGCGATCAGCACCCGCGCCTCGGCGTCGGCCAGTTCGGCCACCAGCTGCGGCGGCAGCAGGGAGATATCGATCGTGGACAGCGCCGCGGCGAGCTGGTTCTCGGCGGTCTCGCGGTCCGCCCAGTCCGCACGCTCGGCGCGATCCGCCAGGGCGGCCAGCCGTCGCGCCTGCTCGACGACCGCGTCGGAGCCGACGTTGGTCAGCGACAACGCCACGGCGCGTGCCACCACGGCGCGCCGGGCCAGCGCCGCCTCCAGGGCGTGACGGGCCTGGTCACTGCGCACGTGCAGGCGGTCGAGCCGGTTCGCCGTCGAGTACGCCCAGACTCCGGCGGTGACGATGAGGGCCGCGACCAGCGCGAGAACGAGGATCGTGGTCGCGGAGAAGGTGATCATGCTGTGCCGCTCCTCCTCCGAGCGCGAGCGGCCGCGCCGTGTGCCCGCTCGCTCATCCCGCGGTCCGCACCCGTATATCGCCGACCGTCACCGTTTCGTACACCCGCAGAATCTGCTCGGCTACCACGGGCCAGTCGTATTCGCCCACAACCTGATTCGCGGCGCGGACCAGATCCGCACGGCGCGCCGCGTCGCTGAGCAGCTCGTCGATCGCCGCCGCGGTGCGCGCCGAATCACCCACCGGGACCAGGACTCCCGCGCTGCCGTCGCGCAGTACCCGGCGAAACGCGTCCAATTCGCTGGCCACGACGGCGGTTCCGGCCGCCATCGCCTCCACCAGCACGATGCCGAAGCTCTCGCCGCCGATATTGGGCGCGCAGTAGACATCCGCGCTGCGCATCGCCGAGGCCTTCTCCGCGTCCGACACCTGCCCGAGGAACCGCAGGCGCCCGGCGAGCGCGCCCGCCTCGCGGCGCAGCCGCTCCTCGTCGCCGCGCCCGACAATCAGGATTTGCACGTCCGGATGCCTGCGCGCCAGCTCGGGCAGCGCGCCCAGCAGCACCGCCATGCCCTTGCGCGGCTCGTCGTAGCGGCCCAGGAACAGCACCGTGCCGCCGGGGCGCGGGTAGCCGTCGAGCAGCGGCGCGCGCGCGAAGGCAGGGACGTCCACGCCGTTCGGGATCTCGACCGCGTCGCCGCCCAGCGCCTCGACCTGCCAGCGCCGCGCCAGCTCCGAGACCGCGATGCGGCCGCTGATCTTCTCGTGATAGGGCCGCAGTACGCCCTGAAAGGTGCTGAGCACCAACGATTTCGTGGTCGAGGTGTGGAAGGTCGCCACGATCGGGCCCTCGGCGATCTTCAGCGCCAGCATCGACAGGCTCGGCGCGTTCGGCTCGTGAATATGCAGCACGTCGAAGTCGTTGTCGGCGATCCAGCGGCGGATCCGGTTGTAGGCGGTCGGCCCGAACGACAGGCGGGCCACCGATCCGTTGTACGGGATCGCCACGGCCTTACCGGCCGAGACCACGAAGTCGGGAAGCTCGGTCTCCTCGGACGACGGCGCCAGCACGCTCACCTTGTGCCCGCGCTCGATCAGCACCTCCGCCAACTCCACGACGTGGGACTGCACGCCGCCCGGCACGTCGAACGAGTACGGGCAGACCATGCCGATCCTCATACCGCATCGTCTCCCGCGACCGCGTTGTCCGCCCGCGCCGCCTGCGCCGCGGCGATCCTGGACCGGCGAGCATCGGAGAGATCGGTCTCCCACAGCGGCTGCAGCATATGCCAATCGGCGGGATGCGCGGCGATATTCTCCGCGAACCGGTCCGCTACCGTCTGGGTTGCCGTCGCGATGCCACCCGAAACGTCCACCGCCGCACCGACCTTCATGCCCCAGCCCTCCCGGCCGTCGGCGTCGGTGGTGTACCAGGTATGCACCGGCAGCAGCGCGGCGCCGGTCTCGATCGCCAGTTTCGCGGCGCCCGCGGGCAGCCAGGTGCGTTCGCCGAAGAACGTCACCGGCACGCCGCGGCCGGTGAGATCGCGCTCCCCCATCAGGCAGACGACCTTGTTGTGCCGCAGGCGATCCGCCAATTGCGGGAACGGTGGCTGTTCGCCTCCGGTGAGCGGGAACACCTCGAAGCCCAGGCTTTCGCGGTAGGCGACGAACCGCTCGAACAGCGACTCCGGCCGCAGTCGCTCGGCCACCGTCGTGAGTCCGCCGTGGTGCTGGACCAGCCACACCCCGGCCATATCCCAGTTGCCCGAATGCGGCAGCACCAGCACCGCCCCGCGGCCCTCCGCCAGCGCCTGTTCCAAATTCTCGACGCCGAGCGGTGGCGGCATGAGCGGCGACCGCACCACCGCCGCGTGGTCCATGGTCGGCAGCCGGAACGCCTCGCGCCAGTAGCGGGCATAGGACCGCATGCTGTCGCGGATCAGGTCGTCGGGCACGTCCATCGGCTCGACGCCGACAACCCGGGCCAGGTTGCGGCGCAACTGATTCGGCACATCGTCGCGGTGCACGGCGCGGTTGGCCCGCCGCCCCGCCCAGTCGCCTCCGGCGTCGAACAGTCGGCGGGCCGTACGCTCGGGCAGCGCCCGGACCAGCCGCCATCCTGCCGCGTACGCCTTGTCGGTCAGCGCGGATTTCAGATCAGTCATGTAGTGCGCCCTTAGGATCCCCATCACGAGAGCTGTACCGGCCCAGGTGGATTCCGGCCAAGAGCATGCCGGAATGACGGGAACCAGTCACGCCGGAACGACGGGAACCAGGCACACCGGAACGACGGGAACCAGGCACACCGGAACGACGGGAGCAGGGCATGCCGGAATGACGGGAGCCGGGCATGCCTGGATGACGGGGGCCGGTCACTGGCCCGCCTCGCGGGCCTTGCCTGGCATCGCGATCACGTCGCGGGCTCCCGTCGAATTGCGCACCGCCAGCACCCGCTGGACCACCGTCACCACACTGAGCACGGCCAGCACATACATCGCCAAATACACGGCGTAGCTGAGCCATTCGATGCCCCAGTACCCGCCGATCCCGGTGAATCCCGCGCCGACCAGCACGATCACCAGCCGGTCCGGCCGCTCGATGAGGCCGCCGTCTGCCGACAGACCGCTGGCCTCCGCGCGCGCCTTGGCGTAGGAGATCACCTGCGAGGTCACCAGCACCACCAGCGTCGCGACGAACAGGTGCTTGCTCTGCGCGTGGTAGACCGCCCACCAGGCCAGCCCGCCGAAGACGGCGCCGTCGGCCACCCGGTCGCAGGTGGCGTCGAGGACCGCACCGTATTTCGTGCCGCCGCCGCGGGCGCGGGCCATCGCCCCGTCCAACATGTCGAACATGACGAACAGCCAGATCACCATCGTGCCCCAGAACAGGTGTCCGGTCGGGAACAGCATCACCGCCGCCGCGATCGAGGCCGTGGTGCCGATCAGCGTCACCGCATCGGGCGTGAGCCCGGTACTCACCAGTGCCTTGCCCAGGGGCGCAGTCGCTTTGGCGAATGTCTCACGACCGAAGAAGCTCAGCACGCTACCCGATGTCCTTCCGTGCCATGCGGGACACCCGCACCCGGGAGGCTCCGAAGAGCAGGGCTGCGCAAGAGTAGCTCATCTACGCCTCCTTCCAGGCTGTAGCCAGCAGGGCCCTGGTCTCCCGTAACAGTTGCGGCATCACCTTCACCCCGCCGACGACGGTGATGAAGTTCGCGTCCCCGCCCCAGCGCGGCACGATGTGCTGATGCAGGTGGTCGGCGAGCGAACCGCCCGCCACCCCGCCGAGATTCAGCCCGACATTGAATCCCTCGGGCCGCGACACCTGCTTCATCACCCGGATCGCCCGCTGGGTGAACGCCATCAGTTCGGCGCTCTCCTCGGCGGTGAGGTCCTCGAGGTCGGCCACCCGGCGGTACGGCACCACCATCATGTGGCCGGGGTTGTACGGGTACAGGTTGAGCACCGCGTACACCCATTCGCCCCGCGCGACGACCAGTCCGTCCTCGTCGGTCATCTTCGGGATCTCGGTGAACGGATGCCCGGATTTCTTCGGCTCGTCCGCTTTTCGCGCATCCCGATCCGCGACCGCGCCGGTGATGTAGGACATCCGATAAGGCGTCCACAGCCGCTGCAGGCGGTCCGGGTCACCCGCGCCGGTATCCATGATCTGGTCCTGCGGTGTCACTGCCTCGTCCACGGTCCGCTCTCTCATTCCCCACCGGTCCGGATCCGAAATCCGTCCGCGGTGGGTGAGGCGTTCTCGCGGCGCCGAATCCAGTCCACGATGGTGGCGACCGCATCGGCGACGGGTACGCCGTTGACCTTGGTGCCGTCGCGGAACCGGAAGCTCACCGCGCCCGCCTCCACATCGCGCTCACCGGCGAGCAGCATGAACGGCACCTTCTGGCCGGTGTGGTTGAAGATCTTCTTCTGCATCCGGTCGTCGCTGCGATCGACCTCGGCGCGCACCCCGGCCGCGTGCAACCGAGCCACCACCTCGTCCAGGTGCGGTGCGAAATTGTCCGCGACCGGGATGCCGACCACCTGCACCGGCGACAGCCACGCCGGGAACGCGCCCGCGTAGTGCTCGGTGAGCACGCCGAAGAACCGCTCGATCGAGCCGAACAGGGCGCGGTGGATCATCACCGGGCGCTTCTTGGTGCCATCGGAGGCGGTGTACTCCAGCTCGAACAGTTCGGGCTCGAAGAAGTCCAGCTGAATGGTCGACATCTGCCAGTTGCGGCCCAGCGCGTCGCGGGTCTGCACCGAGATCTTCGGGCCGTAGAAGGCGGCGCCGCCCGGGTCCGGCACGAGTTGCAGGCCCGAGGTCTCGGCGACCTCGGCCAGGGTGGCGGTGGCCTCCTCCCACAGCTCGTCGGACCCGACGTACTTCTTCGGGTCCTTGGTGGACAGCTCGAGGTAGAAGTCGTCGAGGCCGTAGTCCTTCAGCAGGTCGAGCACGAAGCGGAGGATGCTGGTGAGCTCCTCGACCACCTGCTCCTGGGTGCAGTAGATGTGCGAATCGTCCTGGGTCATGCCGCGCACCCGGGTCAGGCCGTGGATGACGCCCGACTTCTCGTACCGGTACACCGAGCCGAATTCGAACATCCGCAGCGGCAGTTCCCGGTAGGACCGCCCGCGTGACCGGAAGATCAGGTTGTGCATCGGGCAGTTCATCGGCTTGACGTAGTAGTCCTGGCCGGGTTTGCGGACCGTGCCGTCCTCGTTGTACTCCGCGTCCAGGTGCATGGGCGGGAACATGCCGTCTGCGTACCAGTCCAGGTGCTTGGACACCTCGAACAGGTGGGCCTTGGTCAGGTGCGGGGTGTTGACGAACTCGTAGCCCGCGTCGACGTGCCGCTGGCGCGAGTAGTCCTCCAGCTCCTTGCGGATGATGCCGCCCTTGGGGTGGAACACCGGCAGGCCCGAGCCCAGCTCGTCCGGGAAGGAGAACAGGTCCAGCTCCAGTCCCAGCTTGCGGTGGTCGCGCTTCTCGGCCTCCGCCAGCAGGTGCAGGTACTCGTCCTGCGCCTCCTGCGACTCCCACGCGGTGCCGTAGATGCGCTGCAGGTCCTCGCGGTTCTGGTCGCCGCGCCAGTAGGCGGCCGAACTGCGGGTCAACTTGAACGCCGGAATGTACTTGGTGGTCGGGATGTGCGGGCCGCGGCACAGGTCGCCCCACACCTTCTCGCCGCTGCGCGGGTCCAGATTGTCGTAGATGGTCAGCTCGTTCGGTGCGGTATCACTGCCGCCGACTTCCATGATTTCCGGGTCGTCGATACCCGACTTGTCGCCGATCAGTTCCAGCTTGAACGGCTCTTTCGCCAGTTCGACGCGGGCCTCCTCGACCTCCACCACCCGGCGCGAAAACCGCTGCGCGCCTTTGACGATCTTCTTCATCCGCGATTCCAGCTTGGCCAGATCCTCGGGGGTGAAGGGGCGGTCCACCTGGAAGTCGTAGTAGAAACCGTCCTTGACCGGCGGGCCGATGCCCAGCCTGGCCTCCGGGAACTCCTGCTGCACCGCCTGCGCCAGCACGTGCGCGGCGGAATGCCGGATCACGCTGCGGCCGTCCTCGGTGTCGGCGGCGACGGGCTCGACCTCGGCGTCCGCCTCGGGAACCCAGGCCAGATCCTTCAGGTTCCCCTCGGCGTCCCGGACGACGATGATCGCGTCGGGTCCCTTGCTCGGCAGGCCCGCCTCGCGCACCGCGGCGCCCGCCGTCGTCCCGGCCGGCACCCGAACGAGGGCGGCTGGGGTGGTGCGGGCTGAGGTGGTCACGGCTGCGCTCTCCTTGGTATTCGGGGCGGGCGGGTGCCCGCGGCTTCGGGGTGCGGGGCGGCTCCCCGCCGCTGGAACTCCTGGAAGTCCAGGCCGGACACGCAAAAGCGCCCAGCGCGACCATGCTATCGGGAGCATGCCGAGCGCGCGCCGATGGACCGGCCTGTCGCGCCGCGAGATCGGTCAACGTCGCGCGGCCAACTCGCTCAGCATCGTGTGCCGCTGCGCCGCGGGACGTTTGGGGCAGCTGGTGCACATCTCGCAGCCCGGGACCTCGAACACCAGGCAGCACGAGATGCGCCGGACGAAGGTCCGCCCGCCGATATCGGCGAAGCGCGGGACCGGCAGCCGTCCCGCCACCTCGCGGGCCAGCCGCGCGCCGGCCTCCGGATCACCGGCGTCGATGGCCCGGTTGCCGATCGCGTCGGCCACCACCGCCCACAGCGAGGCGACGCCCGCACCGGAGACCTCGGCGACGCCCGGGATGATGCGCCCCAACGTCTTTCGCAGGGCTTGGCCGACACTGTCCTCCGCCGCGGAAGACTCCGGGTGCACGGGCGCCACGCGCTCGACTCCACCGTCCGGGCGGATCTCGCACAGCAGGTGGTCGAGTTCGGGGAGATACGCGGGGCGGCCCTGGGCGTAGGCGGTGGCGATCGGATCCACCAGCGACGAGGCGGCCATGCACCACCACAGCGTGCCCGCCACCCGCGAGTTGCCGGTCCCCCACGAGATGCCCATATCCGCGATGCGCTCGGCCAGCCACTGCGGCCGCGTCAGCATCGTGCCCGGCACCACGGCGCCCCGCGACACCGCCGACTCCGCAACCATGTCCCTCCGACTCCGATCCCGGCCGACTCGCCGAATGCCTGCGACTACCACCCTGGCGCGCCCGCAAAGCCTAGGACCGTCGGCCATCCGAACTTCGCAGCCACGCCCGCCCATGATCAGGACAGCGGGCTGCGCAGCCATCCCCAGTCGAGGCCGAACCAGCCGCCGACCAGACCGAAGGTGCCCAGCAGCCATAGCGTCGCGATCACCACGACCGCGGTGAGCAGCGCCCCCAGCACCTTGACCACGACACCCTGTGCGGTGTACCAGTCCATCACCCGCCGGTACCGCCCGCGCGTCCAATGCAGGGTGCGGTGCGCCCACACGAACTCCGTCGCCAGAATGCCCAGCCCCGCGAACACGACCAGCCACCCGGGCCCCGGATACGGGATCGCCAGGATCCCCACCACCAGCACCGCGACACCGACCACGCCCACCGCGATCCGATAGGCGAGATTCAGCGTCGGCCGCTCCGCGACGGAGGCCCGCAGCGCCCGCAACCGATTGGAGTCCGTAACCACCCCGCCCAGACTACGGGCATTTCTCCCATCCGCCCACGTCCACGGCCCGGCCGTGACATGCACCGTACGATAGGCGAGTTCGCCGATGCCGCGATCGACACAGCGATCGAGGCGTTGTGGGCGTAAAGGTCAGCGGCGCACTGCGACAGATGCGTACCCCCGCCCCGGCTCGCTGATCAAGCGGGCCGGGGCGGGGGTGTCAGGTACCGAGCCCGGCGTTCAGGCCGGGGCGGGGGCGACGACCTGGTCGGTGATCTCGCTGATGCCGTCGGCGGTCACCTCGAGCACGCACGCGGTGGCGATGTCGAAGAACAGGCCCGACACCGTCAGGCCGCGTTCGGCGATCGCCGCGCGCACGACCGGATGGCCCTGCAGCGTCTCCAGCTGCACGGCGACGTTGACCATGGCGAGCTGTGCGGCGTCGTCGTAACCCGCGGCCGCGGCGGCCGCGCGGACCGGATGCCCGGCGGTGTAGGCGTCGAGGCTGGGGCGGGCCTGGGCGAGCCAGTTATCGAGGCCGGGTCCGGCCGAGGCGCCCGAGAGCACGGCCTTCATGGCGCCGCAGGACGAGTGCCCGCACACGACGACATTGCGGACCTTCAGGTTGTCGACCGCGAACGTCAGCGCCGCTTCGGCCGAGGTATCCGACCCGTCGGCGGGCACCAGGTTGCCGACATTGCGGACGGTGAACAGGTCGCCGGGGCCGCTGTTGGTGATCACGTTCGGCACGATCCGCGAATCCGCGCAGGTGAGGAACAGCGAATGCGGATCCTGCTTGTCGCGCAGTTCGTCCAGGTGCGGCCGCACCACGTGGGCGTGACTGCGGTGGTAGGCGGCCACGCCGTCGCCGACGGGGTTCTCGCTGCGCTCGCGCCACGGGCCGAGCACCTCGTCGAGCATGCCGCGCGCCCGGCCCCGCTTGGGCGGGCCGGCCGTCGCGTGCTCCATCCGCGCGGTGCCGATCTCCACGAATTCGACGTTGCCGCCGGTGGATTCGTGCTGGCGCGCCCAGTCGTGGATGGCCTCGTAGGCGGCGTGGTCGAGGAAGTCGACGGTCAGCTCGACCAGCACGTCGGTGCCGGTGGGCACCTTCGCGAGTTCCTTGGTGAGCTTGGGCAGCGCCAGGAACGTGCAGGTGCCGTCGATGCTGACGATCCAGCGGTCGGTGCCCGCCACCGGGGCGGCCTGCACCGATACCCGCACCACGCGCCACAGCAGCAGCGCGAAGGCCAACGCCAGGCCGATCAGCACGCCCTCGAGCAGGTTCAGGAACACCACGCACGCCATGGTCACCGCGTAGACCGCGAGGTCGCCGGTGCGGTGCGCGAGCCGGATGTGCGCCAACTTCACCAGCTGGATACCGACCACGATGAGCAGGCCCGCCAGCGCCGACTTCGGGATCTGCTGCACCACGCCGACCAACGCGATGGAGAACACCAGGATCCAGATGCCGTGCAGGAACGCCGACGCCTTGGACTTCGCCCCGGCCGCCACGTTGGTCGAGCTGCGCACGATGACGCCGGTGACCGGCAGACCGCCGAGCATGCCCGAGGTCGCGTTGGCCGCGCCCTGGGCCATCAGCTCACGGTCGAAGTTGGTGCGCGCGCCGGTGTGCAGCTTGTCCACCGCCACCGCCGACAGCAGGCTCTCCACGCTGGCGATCAAGGCGATGGTCAGCACCGCCAGCGCGATCCCGCCCCACTCGCCCGAGGGCATGCCCGGCAGGCCGATCGCGTCGAAGATCGAGCCGTCGATCTTGATGCGCTCCGGATTGCCCGGCAGCACCAGCGACAGCACGGTGCCCACCAGCACCGCCACCAGCGGCCCCGGGATCACCTTCACCTTCGCGGGCACCCAGCGCCACGCGACGATGATGCCGATCACGATCAGGCCGATGATGAAGTCGTCGCCGTGCAGGTTCAGCAGCTGACCGGGCAGCTCGGTGAGGTTCTCGAACGCCGAACTGAACGACGAGCCGCCCAGCAGCACGTGCACCTGCTGCAGCGCGATGGTCACACCGATACCGGCGAGCATGGCGTGCACCACCACCGGCGCGATCGCCAGCGCGGCACGCGCGATCCGGCTCAACCCGAACACGATCTGCAGCAGGCCCGCGCCGACGGTGATGAAACAGGTCGTCTTCCAACCGAATTGGTTGATGGTCTCGGCCACCACCACGGTCAGACCCGCGGCCGGACCACTGACCTGCAGCGGAGACCCACCGAGAATGCCGACGACGATACCGCCCACCGCGGCGGCGATCAGACCGGCGGCGATGGGGGCGCCGGAGGCGATGGCGATGCCCAGCGACAGCGGCAGGGCGACGAGGAACACAACGATCGAAGCAGGCAGATCGTGACGGGTGATCGACGAAAACCTGTCGGACCAGGGTGTCCCCGGCGGGGAGTCCGATCTAGGCGTCGTATCGGTGTCGGTGGACATATTTCTCCTTCACCAGGCCGGTGGGCCGGTCCGGTCGGTCGAACATGTTCTCCAGGCATCGAAAGCAGCTGTGGGAACGACGTTGTCCCCGACAGTCGCCCGGAAAGTGAGGGCAAGACTAATAGTAAAGACTTAGCAAAGCCTAAGAAAAGGGTATTTAGCTTGGGACACTTCCGCATCCCGACGTGATCGTCTTCACACCCCGGCCCTCGGGGGGTACGACAACTCTCGCAATCACGCACTACGAACTGGTTCCCGCACTGCAACGAACTGGTTTCACACTCCACAACATCGTTTTGCGCACAACAACGCCCCGGGAGCTCACCCCGGGGCGTTGCCCGACCTGCCGCCCCCGGCCGTCGCCCGCGGCCAGGGTCCCCCTAGACCGGCAGCGCCGTGCCTCGCGTTGCGGCGTCATCGATCTCGCCGATTCCAGCGGTAGTGATCTCGACCACGCGCGCGGTGGCGATGTCGAAGAAGAGCCCGGACAGCACCACGCCCCGCTCCTCGATGCCGCGCCGCACCACCGGATGCCGCGACAGCACCTCCAGTTGCACCGCGACATTCACCATGCCCAGTTGATCCACCGCGCCGAATCCGGCCGCGGCCGCCGCGACCGCCACGGGATGCCCGGCACGGAACCGCTCCAGCGCGGGGCGGCCGTGCGCCAGCCAGGCGTCCAGGCCGGAACCGCTCACCCGCTCGTGGAACAGGGCGTCCATCGCCCCGCAGCCGGAGTGCCCGCAGACCACCACGGACCGGACGTCCAGTTTGTCCAGCGCGTAGACCAGCGCCGCCTCCACCGAGGTGTCGCGGCCGTCGGCGGGGATCAGGTTGCCGATATTGCGGACGGTGAACAGGTCGCCCGGGCCGCTGCTGGTGATCACGTTCGGCACGATCCGCGAATCGGCACAGGTGAGGAACAGCGAATCGGGATTCTGGCCGTCGCGCAGCTCACCCAGGTGCGGCCGGACCACGTGGGCGTGCCCGCGGTGGTAGGCGGCGACCCCGGCCGAGATCGGGTCGGTGCGGGCCGTGCGCCGCCACGGGCCCAGCGTCTCGTTCAGGATGCGCCGGGCATGCCCGCGGGTGGGCGGGCCGGAGGCCAGATCCGCGATGCGGGCCGTGCCCATCTCCACGAATTCGACGCGCCCGCCGCCGATTTCGTGATTGCGGGCCCACTCGTGCAGCGTGTCGGACGCGGCGTGGTCGACGAAGTCCACCGCCATCTCCACGGTCACCACGGTTCCGGCCGGAATCGCCGCCAGTTCCCCGGTCAGCCGCGGCACCGCCATGAATGTCAGGGTGCCGTCGATGGTGACCACCCACCGCGCGCCGATCGGCTGCGCCGCGATGGACACCTTCGCCACCCGCCACAGCAGCAGCGCCAGCGCCAGCGCCAGGCCGACGAGCATGCCCAGCAGCAGATTCGCGAACACCACCACCAGCACCGTCGTCGCGTAGACGATCAGATCGCCGGTGCGGCGGGCCAGCCGGATGTGCGCGAGCTTCACCAGCCCGATCCCGATCACGATGAGCAGTCCGGCCAGCGCCGCCTTCGGGATCTGGCGCACCACGTCGACCAACGCGACCGCGAACACCAGCACCCACAACCCGCTGAGCATCGTCGAGGCCTTGGTGCGCGCACCGGCCTTGACGTTGGTGATGCTGCGGACGATGACCGCGGCGATCGGCAGCCCGCCGAGCGTCCCGGAGGTCATATTCGCCACGCCCTGACCGATCAGCTCCCGGTCCAGATCGGTGCGGCGGCCGGGGCGCATCCGGTCCACCGCCACCGCCGACAGCAGCGTCTCCACGCTGGCGATCAGCGCGACCGTGAACATCGTCAGCGCGATCGTGCCCCAACCGCCGTGCGGCACCCGCGGCAGCGAGATGTCGTCGAACAGCGAGCCGGACAGCGTGATCCGCTCGACCGTGGTCGGGACGACCATGGCCAGCAGCGTCGCGGCCACCACCGCCGCCAGCGGCGCGGGCACCGCGCGCACCGGCTTCGGCAGGTACTTCCAGCCCAGCAGTATGGCGATGACGACGGTGCCGACCAGCGCGTCCCCGCCCCGCATCGACCCCAGCTGATGCGGCAGCTGGACGATGCTCTGCCACGACGAGCTCAGCGACTGCCCGCCGAGCAGGACGTGCAGTTGCTGTAGCGCGATGACGACGCCGATACCGGCGAGCATGCCGTGCACGACGACCGGCGCGATGGCGAGGGCCCCGCGCGCGAGACGGGTGAGCCCGAAGACGACCTGCAGCAGCCCGGCCCCGACGGTAACGAAACAGGTGACGGCCCAGCCGAATTGCTGAATGCACTGCGCGACCACGACGGTAAGACTCGCGGTCGGGCCGCTGACCTGCAGCGATGAACCGCCCAAGGCTCCGGCGACCAGGCCTCCCACGACGGCGGCCAGCAATCCGGCCGCGACGGGTGCGCCGGTGGCTACGGCAACGCCGATGGACAAAGGTAAAGCGACGAGAAAGACCACCACGGAGGCGGGTAGATCGTGACGAAGCAGACCTGGAAGCGCGCCGGAAAGACCGGGAAGCGACGTCCGTCGGGCCGGATCGGTGTCGGTTGACATATTTCTCCTTCGCCGAGCCGGGCTACCGGATCGGTTCATCGGTCAAACATGTACTGGCATCGAAAAAGCTGGCGGGCGAAGCCAAGTGGAGCCGAGACACTGTGGAGCTGTGAGACTTCCGAGCTGAAGACCCCATGACACAGGGTCTGCCCAATAGTAAAGAATCGGCAAAGGATTTGGAAAGCGTTTGCAGTAAGAATCGGACTTCCGCTACCAAATCGTGATCTCTATCACTTGGAAGTATCGAGGCCGTGCTCGTCGACCGCCGTGCTCATGCTCGCTCCGTTGAGTTCCAGGTACAGCAGGCGCTCGTGGCGGGACAGGGCGACGAGGTTGCGGCGTTGCAGCGCGGCCACGGCGGACTCGACGAACTCCCGGCCGAAGGCGTACAGCGGGATCGCCTCGGCACGATGAATTCGCTTGCCGATCAACGGACCCAACACCTTGGCGGGGTCGCGGTGGGTGTAGACGGTGACCCGATCGGCCAGCTTGCTGCCCCGGTGCGCGCGGTCGGCATCGGGCGCGCCGACCTCGATCCAAGCGGTGAGCCGCCCGGCCCGGTCCGGTCGCGCACCAGGACCGCGGGTTCGGCCGTGCACGGCGAAGGTGTAGACGGTTGCGCTGAGGGCCACGGAACCAGGAGCCTAGGGCCACGCGACATCCGGAACCACGTCGGCCAGCGACTTGGCGCCGGTGGCGACCGCCGTGGCGGCGGCCACGTCCAGGTGGAGTTGCACGTCCGGATCCGGCGTGGGGCCGTCGCGGTGGGTGATGCCGGTGTCGTCGATGATGACATGGAAGATCGTTTCACCGATCGTCACCGTGACGGTTCCCGCGGTGATGTGGCGGGCGAGGGCACGGCCGAGCGGCAGGGCGAACCAGTGGGCGCGCACCGCGTCGGTGGCGCGGCGCTCGCCGAGCAGCGGAGTCCCCCACGCCGACAACGCGTCCAGGACCGGGCGCAGCGCCGCGCCGTCGGGGGTGAGTTCGTAGGCCGCCGTCGCCCCGCGTGGCCCGGCGCGGTGCCGGGTCAGGACACCGTCGCGCTCGAGGTCCTTCAGCCGCGCCGCCAGCACGTCGGTGCTGATGCCTGGCAGGTCAGCGAACAGATCGCTGTAACGCCGCGGGCCGGAACACAATTCGCGAACCACCAGCAGGCTCCAGCGGTCGCCGACGACATCGAGGGCTCGGCTGGCGGCGCAGTAGTGGTCGTAGCTTCGGCGTGGCACGCTTCCCACTGTAGCCTCCAACTTGGAAAAACCAAGTACATACTTGGAACTTCCAAGTAGAGTGGGTGTCCACCGCACCGAGGAAGGGATGTTCATGCAGGTCAAGCAGTCGAGCAAGCTGTCGGGAGTGTCCTACGAGATCCGCGGTCCGGTGGCGGAACACGCGGCCCGCCTGGAGGCCGAGGGCCATCACGTGGTGAAGCTCAACACGGGCAACCCGCTGCAGTTCGGCTTCGAGGCGCCCCCGGAGATCCTGCAGGACATCGTCCGCACGCTGCCCGCGTCGAGCGGCTACTGCACGTCGAAGGGCCTGCTCTCGGCCCGGCGCGCGGTCGTGCAGTACTACGAGACCCTCGGCGTGGACGATCTCGACATCGAGCAGGTATTCCTCGGCAACGGCGTCTCCGAGCTGATCATGATGGCGATGACCGCGCTGCTGGAGAACGGCGACGAAGTGCTCGTTCCCGCACCGGATTTCCCGCTCTGGACCGCGTCCACCACGCTCAACGGCGGCCGCCCCGTGCACTACATGTGCGACGAGTCCGCGGACTGGTTCCCCGATGTCGCCGATATCGAGGCGAAGGTCACCGACCGCACCCGCGCGATCGTGATCATCAACCCGAACAATCCCACCGGTGCGGTCTACTCACCGGAGGTGCTGCGACAGATCCTCGAGGTCGCGCGCCGCCACAACCTCGTGGTGTTCTCCGACGAGATCTACGACAAGATCCGCTACGACGATGCCGAACACGTCGCCACCGCCGCGCTCGCGCCCGACCTGCTGTGCCTGAGCTTCTCCGGACTGTCGAAGTCCTACCGCTGCGCCGGATTCCGGTCCGGCTGGATGGTGGTCTCCGGCCCGACGCAGCACGCGGAGAACTACCTGGAGGGCATGACGATGCTGGCGGGGCTGCGCCTGTGCGCGAATGTTCCCGCGCAGCAAGCGATTCAGGCGGCGCTCGGCGGCCATCAGAGCATCCACGACCTGACCTTGCCGGGCGGGCGGCTGCGCGAGCAGAGCGAAAGGGCCTGGGAGGCACTCAATTCCATTCCGGGTGTGTCGTGCGTGCGACCCCGGGGCGCGCTCTACGCGTTTCCGCGGATCGATCTCGACATGTATCCGATCCACGACGACGAACTGTTCGTCCTGGACCTGCTGCTGCAGGAGAAGCTGCACATCGTGCAGGGCACCGGCTTCAACTGGCCGCGACCGGACCACTTCCGCATCGTGACCCTCCCTTACGCCGACGATCTCGAGGCCATCATCGAACGCATCGGGCGTTTCCTGGCCACCTACCGCCAGTAGCGCTACGGGTCGGCCCGCTCGGCGACCAGGAAGTCGCGGCGGCCGATCCGCAGCAGCCGAGGGCGGCGCATCGCGAGGCAGCGGCCGCGGTGTTCGAGCCGGAAGTCGCCGGACGCCAGGATGTTTCGCACCCAATCGCTGGTGCGGCCGTAGTTGACGGCGACCATCAACTCGTCGCCGTTCCAGGTGATCCCGATCGGGGTGCGGTAACTCCGGCCGGAGCGGCGGCCCACGTGCACGACGTTGGCGTAGCCGTCCACCCGCCCGGCGAACCAGCGGAATCCGGGATTGGTCGCACAACGGTTGACACGCGCGAGGAGTCGCATCGCTGTCATCGGTTCAGCCTACCGGTCGGCTTCGACTGTGTGCCCGACACCGCTACCGGGTGCGGCCGAGAGGAACACTGGCGTAGCTGGGCGCGGCCGGGTCCAGTTGGATGTGCTGGGGCTTCACTCCCGTGTCGAGCGGCATCGGCTGGGCCGGAACGCCTTTCGGAAGTTGGTCGGCGACAGTCGTTGCGGCATAACCCTTCTCGGCCACCACCTCCGATATCGCGAGCATCAACCGACCGCGACGCCGCGACCTCCTCCCGGGACAGTGCGTGCACACCGCGCGGCAGCCGCGTGGGCGGACTGGGCGATCGCCGGTGATTCACGGCCCCGATCGCGGGCGGTTCGCCGCGGTCGCCGGGCTCGCCGCGACACTCGGCGCGGTTCCCGGTGTCCCGGGCCCCGACGTGGCGCAATTGCGCCCTGCTGAGCGCGCGGGCCCCGCGGGGTCGTACCCTGACCGGGCTCGGCGCACAGGGCGCCGGGCACGGCGCGCGAACGTAACACGCACGTAGCCCGCGGCCGACACAACAGCAGCCTCACCTGGCGACAACGCGGTGCGGCGGTCCGGTATCAGCACATTCGGGAGGCGGGATGGCACACGACACGGCAATGCCGTCCGGCGGGAACGCGCGGCCGAAGCCGTCGCGGCGCGAATTTCTCGCCCTCGCGGGTGCCGCCGGTGCGGGCCTGGCCCTGCCGGGGCTCACCCCCGGGCGCGCGCTGGCGCACACCTCGGCGGCCGACGCGGCGGAGATGTCGATCCGGGAGTTGCGCGTCGCCCTCGACAGCGGCGCGTTCACCTCGCGGGACCTGCTGGACTACTACCTCGAGCGAATCGACGCCCACGACCGCGGGATCAACTCGATCATCACCGTCGCACCGAACGCGCGGGACACCGCCGCCGCGCTCGACGCCGAACGCGCCCGCACCGGCGCGCGCGGTCCGCTGCACGGCATTCCGATCATCCTCAAGGACAATTTCGACACCTCGGACCTCCCGACGACGGCGGGCAGCACGATGTTCCGGGACTACGTGCCCGCGCGCGACGCCACCGTCACCCGGCGGCTACGCGAGGCGGGCGCGATCGTGCTCGCGAAGGCGAATATGCACGAGTGGGCGGTGGGCGCGACCACCCTCAGCTCGCTGGGCGGGCAGACCCGCAACCCCTACGACACCACGCGCAATCCGGGCGGTTCCAGCGGCGGCACGGCCGCGGCGGTGGCCGCCGGGTTCGTCGCGGCCGGGCTCGGCACCGATACGCTGGGGTCGGTCCGGATCCCGGCCGCGCGCAACAACTGCGTCGGCCTGCGACCGACGACCGGACTGGTCAGCCGGGCCGGGATCATTCCGCTGTCGACGACGCAGGACATCGCCGGTCCGATCACCCGCACCGTCGCCGACGCGGCACAGATCCTCGACGTCATCGCCGGGCCCGATCCCGCCGACCCCAGCACGCTGGGCAGCGAGCGGCCGTCGTCCGGCTACCTGTCGCGCCTGGACTCGAATGCGCTGGCGGGCAGGCGCATCGGCATCGTCGACGCTTTCTTCGGCGATCCGGCCGACCCCGTCCGCGCGGCCACCAACGCGATCATCGACCGGGCGATCGAGGATATGGCCGCGCTGGGCGCACGATTCGTCCATGTCGGCGATCCTGGAGCGGCCGCATCGCTGGCCGCCGAGCTGACCGAGTTCGAGTTCCGGCAGGCCATCGACAGGTACCTCGCCGACGCCGCCACGCCGCCCGCCCGCAACCTGTGGGAGATCATCGCGTCCAACACCGCCGTGCCCGACGTGCAGGCGGTGCTCATCACCTACCTGCCGTTCACCACCGCGTCGCCGCTGTACTCCGCCGCCTCCGCGGCCCGCGCTGCGATGACCGATTACACGTTGCGCGTCCTCGACGACCTCGCGCTCGACGCCCTGCTCTACCCGACCACCCAGACCCCAGCGCCACCGCTGTCCACCAGCACGCAGGCGCAGCAGACGATGGACATGCTGGCCGAGGGCCGCAGCCCGGTCACCGGCCTGCCCGCCATCACGGTCCCGGCCGGATTCACCGACGAGGGCCTACCCATCGGTGTCGAACTGCTGGGCAGGCCGTTCGACGACGGCGCCCTGCTCGCCATGGCCTACGCCTACGAGCAGGCCACCGGGCACCGCAGGCCGCCGGCCCTGGGTTGAGCCCGCGCGGCGGGCTATCGGCGCAGCGAACCGATCAGCAGCGAGACCGCCGCGAGCATGTCCGCTCGCCGCCGGTCCCGCTCGGATTCCGGGGCGACCGCCACCCAGCGCGACGCGTCGACCAGCGCGCCGTTGCGCAGGACCGCAAGGCCACGCGCGGGCATCTCGGCGGCGATCACGCCCGCGTCCTGCCCCCCGGACCGGGATCACAGCCCCAATCCGGCGGCCAGGACGGGCCAGGACTGCTTGAACGCGTCCTGCCAGTAACCCCAGGAGTGGGTGCCGTTCGGCGTGTAGTCGAAGGTCGCCGGAATTCCCAACTCGCCCAGTCGATTCTGCAGATTGCGGGTGCAGGCGTTGACTCCCGCCTCGATGATCCCGCCGAGCAGGATCTGGTTCGCCAGGGTGTCGGGGGTGCGGGTGGTGCCGTAGGTCAGGAAGGGACTGTCGAGGGTGTCGTGCGGGCCCGGCAGGCCGTTGCCCGCCGAGACGAACAGGTTCAGCCCGCGCAGCCGGGCGGCGTGCACGTAGGGGTCGTTCGCCGCCCAGAGCGGGCTGTGGTCGGGCCCCCACATGTTGACCGGGTCGCCGTGGCCCCAGAACTCGACCATGGTCTTCACCACACGCTGCCCGATCGGGTCGCTGGTCTGGGCACAGCCGCTGTAGGAGGCCACGCTGCGATACAGGCCGGGCGCGCCCATGGCCAGCGCCAGCACCGAATCACCGGCCATCGACAGGCCCGCGATCGCATTGTGCCCGTTGCCGTCCAGGACCGCGTCGATCAACGGCGGGAGCTCCGCGGTGAGGAAGGTCGTCCACTTGTTGCGGCCGAGGACGGGATCGTCGGCGAGCCAGTCGGTGTACATGCTCCACGCGCCGCCGATCGGCTGCACGACATTGGCGTTCTTGTCGTCCAGGAACCGCAGGACGTCGGTCATCGTGTTCCAGGTATTGAGGTCCTCACCGCCGCCGGAACCGTTGAGCAGGTAGAGAACCGGGCGCGGCGCGGAGGCGTCGGCGGGACGCTGCACGTCGACCCGGATCTCTTTGCTCATCGCCGCCGAATACACCGACAGGGTCAGGCGCCGATCGTCGTGGATGGTGAAGTGCGCGATCCGCGATCCGTCGGCGGTGGTGGGCGATTCCGGTAACCGTCCCGAGGAGATGATCGGGTCGGCGGGTTCCGAGGCGGATGCCGCGCCGAGGCCGAGCGTGGTGGACAGCGCGATGGCCGTCGCCGTCACCGCGGCGGTCGCGGCAGCCCGCACCGCGTTCACTGGTGTCACTTTGTGAAATCTCCCCGTAGCTCAATGCAACTCGGCAATCTACCATCCGCCGAGCCGGGGGAAGCCGCCTTGCGGGCGACGGCTCGGGCTACGCGGCCTCGTTGTAGAGATGGTCGAAGATGCCCTCTTGCAGGGTGACGGCCCTGAGCCGGGATTCGGCATCCGCCAGCAGACCCGGCGGAACCGCGGAATCGCGCGCCGCGGTCCGGTGCACGTGATAAAGCCACCCGGAGGCCCGCAGCAATTCGACAATTGCCTGGTCGAAATCGGCTACAGCTTGTTCGAGATCGAGATTTTCCACGAGATTCCTTACACAAGGGAAAACTCGACTCTACCGAAGACCGTCCGCCCGGTTCGGTGACCTCGGCCACGACGCCGTCAGCGGCCGGTCCGATGTTCTTCGGCGATTTCCGGGAATCGGTCGCGGAGATTGTCCAGGCAGCGGTGTACCTCTCGCAGGTCGCGGCGGAGTCGTTGGGATTCGGCGGTCGCACGCGGTGTGCCCCGCCGGGTCCGCGCGATGGCCTGGACGGCGGCGGTCAGCGTCTCGGCCTCCGAGGTGAGCAGGCGGTAGAACTCCCGCGCCTGTTCGACGTCGGACCGAACGGCCATGTCAGCGGCACTGAGGCCGGGGCGGGCACCGGGTGGATCGTCGTGTCGAAGGTGCAGGGCCCGGGCGTCGTTCATAGTTCATGGTTACGTCGGGATGAACGGCCGTCAACCAGAACCTGTCGCGCAGGTAGCGCCTCGGCCGCGCGATATTCCGAACCGTGCATGCGCTGAAGCACAACGAAATTCGCGGAACGCTGAGCTATCCCGACCGGTGGGCCGCGTCGTACCACTGATGCGGGATGGATCAGTCCGGCTCCGGCAGGGGCTGATGTCTTTGACGGTACTTGACATATTGTTGGGTTTTTACAACACCCTGATGCATAATCAGAACGCCCACCGTGACCGACGAGGCAAGGGAGCACCCGCAGTGCCACGATCGTCGACTTCGAATGCCCTCCGCTCCACGCGACCGCGCCGGCTCGCGGTAGCGGTGTCGGCCCTACTGCTCCTGGCGGCGTGCGGCACCGGCGAGGACGACTCGAAATCGCTGCCTCCCGATCTCACCGCCGAGGTCGACCGGATCGTGCAGTCGCGCATGGCCGCCGGGATGATTCCCGGCGCCTGGGTCAGCATCGTCGACGCGGATCGGGGCGCCTATGCGCGGGCCTTCGGGCAGGCCGACCACGGCGCGGGCCGGGCCGCCACGATCGGCGACCACTACCGGATCGGCAGCGTGACGAAGACATTCACCGCGACCGCCGTGCTCCGGCTGGTGGATCAGCAGCGGCTGAGCCTCGACGACCCGCTCGAGCGATACGTCCCCGGGATCCCCCACGGCGGCGCCGTCCGGCTCGCCGACCTGCTCGGAATGCGCAGCGGCGTCTACGATTACACCTCCGATCCGGAATTCGTCGCCGCGGCCGACGCGGACCCACCCATGGCCGGGTGGCGGCCCGACGACGCGCTCCGGATCATCGCCGCGCATCCGGACGAGGCGCGGCCGCCGCGGACCGAGACCGTCTACGACAACGCCAACTACTTCCTGCTCGGCCGGGTCGTGGAGCAGGTCACCGGCCGCCCGATCAGGGACGTCGTCAACGATCTCGTCGCCGAACTCGGTCTGACCGAGACGTCCTATCCCACCGACGCTCGGCTGCCGGATCCGGCCGCCCGCGGATACGCCTACGAGGGCGCCGAGCCCGTCGACGTCACCGACCGCACCCCGCCGACCGTCTACGACGCCGCGGGTGCGATGGTTTCCACGATCTCGGACATGACGAGATACGCCCGCATGCTCGCCCGCGGCGATCTGCTCGGCCCGCGGACCCAGCGCGCACGGGCGCAGTTCACCGAACTCGGCACCAGCGAGTACGGCCTCGGACTGCTCCGCGTCGGCGCCTGGGTCGGGCACAACGGGGCCGTCGCCGGGTACCGCACGATGGTCGCCCACCTCCCCCATCGCGATGTCGGCATCGCCGTCGCGGTCAACCAGTATTCGTCCCCCGATCTGCTGGAAATGGGCGCGGAGGACATCTGGAACGCCATCGTCGACGAGCTGTATCCGCAGACGAGGGGCGACGGCCCGCCGCCCCCACCGGCGCCGCGTCCCGCCACCCCCGCCGCGGCGGATCTGCAGGCGGGGTTGCGCCGGACACTGGATCCCGCCGTCGCGGCGGCGGACAAGCCGCTCACCGTCGCCGACGCCGACCGCGATCCGCAGCTGATCGACCGGCTCGCCGCGAGCTTCGACGGCGCAGGCGCGACGATCCGGGTGGACCGGGTCACCGATCTGGGCGCCGCCGTCGTCGCCACCGCCACGATGGAGTTCCAGGGGCGGCCGCTGCTGGTCAATTTCCCGCTCGTCGCGCGCGACGACGCCTGGCGCATCCCCACCGATTGGGCCTGCCGGTCCATTCCGAACCCGAGCGCGTCTCCGGCCTGCGGGTGATCGGGAACCCGCCTTGCGTGTTCGGAAGCGCACCGCCTCGGATTCGCTTAGCGTGAGCACGTCGATGTCGAGAGGGGTCGTGATGCGAGCCGGGATGCTGAGTGTGGCCGATCTGGTGCGGCAGGTCGAGGCGGGGCAGCTGGACACCGTCCTGGTCGCGATGACCGACATGCAGGGCAGATTGCAGGGAAAGCGCTGTTCGGCCCGGTATTTCGTGGACGAGGTGCTCGACCACGCGACCGAGGCGTGCAACTACCTGCTCGCCGTCGACGTCGAGATGACCACGGTCGGCGGCTACGAGATGTCCTCGTGGGACACAGGGTACGGGGATTTCGTGCTGCGTCCCGATCTCGGCACGCTGCGGGACGTGCCCTGGCTGCCCGGCACCGCCCTGGTGCTGTGCGACGTGGAACACGTGGATCCGCACGGGAAACCCGTCGCCGCCTCGCCGCGGCAGGTACTGCGCACACAGCTCGACCGCCTGGCCGCGCACGGCCTGCGCGCCTACGTCGGCACCGAACTCGAGTTCCTGGTCTTCGACGACACCTACGAGCAGGCGTACCGCGCGGGTTACCGCGACCTGACACCCGCCAACCAGTACAACGTCGACTACTCCATGCTCGGCACCGCCCGCATCGAACCGCTGCTGCGCCGCATCCGCAACGAGATGGCCGGTGCGGGACTGTATGTCGAGTCCGCGAAGGGCGAGTGCAACCCGGGCCAGCACGAGATCGCCTTCCGCTACGACGAGGCGCTGGTGACCTGTGACAACCACAGCATCTACAAGACCGGTGCCAAGGAGATCGCGGCGCAGGAGGGCCGCAGCATCTCATTCATGGCGAAATACAATGAGCGCGAGGGCAATTCGTGCCACATCCACCTCAGCCTGCGCAATGCGGCGGGCGATCCGGTGTTCGCCGGTGACGATCCGGACGGCGGGTCGGCGCTGCTGCGGCACTTCCTGGCCGGGCAGCTGGACTGTCTGCGCGAACTCACCTACCTACTGGCGCCGAATATCAACTCCTACAAGCGGTTCCAGGACGGCAGCTTCGCGCCGACCGCGGTGGCCTGGGGGCGCGACAACCGGACCTGCGCGCTGCGGGTGGTAGGGCACGGGCCCTCGCTGCGGATGGAGAACCGAGTGCCCGGCGGGGACGTGAACCCGTACCTCGCCGTCGCGGCATTGATCGCGGCCGGGTTGCACGGCATCGACCAGCGCCTGCCGCTGGAGCCGGAGCTGCGGGGCAACGCCTACCGGTCCGAGCGGCCGCGAGTGCCGCGCACCCTGCGCGACGCCGCCCAGCTGTTCGGCGACAGCGAGATCGCGAAGGCGGCCTTCGGCGAGGACGTAGTGCGGCACTACCGGAACGCGGCCCAGGTCGAACTCGACGCCTACGACGCCGCGGTGACCGACTGGGAGCGAAGCCGTGGCTTCGAACGACTCTGAGCCCACGCTGCGGCCGGTGATCGGCCTGCCCACCTACTCCGAGCGCACTCGGTTCGGGCACTGGGAAGTCGACAGCGCCGTACTGCACCGTACCTACGTCGATATGACCGAGCGCGCCGGAGGTATCCCGGTGTTGTTGCCGCCCACCGGAATCGCGCGCCGGGAACTCGTGCGGCGGCTGGACGGGCTCGTGCTCACGGGCGGCGCCGACCTCGATCCGGCTCGCTACGGCGCCGCGCCGCATCCGGCCACGCGCGGACTGCGCCCGGACCGAGACGAGTTCGAGTTCACACTCTTCGAGCGGGCCCGCGCCGCGGGGATGCCGGTGCTGGCGGTCTGCCGCGGACTGCAGTTGGTGAACGTCGCGCTGGGCGGCACACTGCTGCAACACCTTCCGGACGTCCTCGGGCACACCGACCACTCCCGCGGCCCCGGCACGTTCACGGTCAACACCGTCCGGACGGTCGCGGGCAGCCGGGTCGCCGAGATCGCCGGGCCCGAGCTGAAGGTGCACTGCCACCACCATCAGGCCATCGACACGCTGGCGCCCGGGCTGACCGCCACCGCGCACGCCGCGGACGGCACCCTCGAGGCCGCGGAGGCCCGCACCGGTCCGTTCCTGGTGGGCGTGCAGTGGCATCCGGAGGAGAACGCGGCCGACCACCGGCTCGTGCGGGCACTGGTCGAGCAGGCGGCAACGTATGGAGAGGAGCGTATTCGGTGACAACGACGCAGGTCGTCAACCCCGCGACCGAGGAGGTCGTGGCCACGGTCGAGGCGGCCGACGAGGCCGCCACGGATGCCGCCATCGAGCGGGCCCAGCGGGCCCTGCCCGACTGGCGGGCCGTCGCGCCGGGAGAGCGCGCGCGGCTGCTGCGCCGGTTCGCCGAGGCGGTCGACGCCGATCTCGAGCACCTCGCGGCGCTCGAGGTGCGCAACGCGGGCCACACCATCGGCAATGCGCGCTGGGAGGCGGGCAATGTCCGCGACGTGCTGCACTACAGCGCCGGGCTCCCGGAACGGCTGCTGGGCAGCCAGATTCCGGTCGCGGGCGGGGTGAACCTCACCTTCCACGAGCCGCTCGGGGTCGTCGGAATCATCGTGCCGTGGAATTTCCCCATGCCGATCGCGGCGTGGGGGTTCGGTCCCGCGCTCGCCGCCGGGAACACCGTGGTGCTCAAACCGGCCGAACTCACGCCGCTGACGGCGATGCGGCTCGGAGAGCTGGCGGTGCGAGCCGGCCTGCCGGACAACGTCTTTCAGGTGGTTCCGGGCCGCGGGTCGGTGGTCGGCGCCCGGTTCGTCAGCCATCCCGCCGTGCGCAAGGTGGTCTTCACCGGTTCCACCGAGGTGGGCAAGCAGATCATGGCCGGGTGCGCGGATCAGGTGAAGCGGGTCACGCTCGAGCTGGGTGGCAAGAACGCCAATATCGTGTTCGCCGACGCGGATGTGGAGCGGGCCGCCGCCACCGCGCCCTACGGCGTCTTCGACAACGCCGGTCAGGACTGCTGCGCCCGCTCCCGGATCCTGGTGCAGCGCAGCATCTTCGACCGCTTCCTCGAACTGCTCGAGCCCGCGGTGCGGGGGGTGCGGGTTGGCGACCCTGCCGATGCGGCCACCGAGATGGGCCCGCTGATCTCGGCGGCGCAGCGCGACCGGGTCGCCGGATACCTGGAGCCGTCCACCAAGGTGGCCTTCACCGGGTCCCGCCCCGACGGTCCGGGGTTCTGGTTCCCGCCCACGGTGGTGCTGCCCTCGGGGCCCGCGGACCGGGTCGTGACCGAGGAGGTGTTCGGGCCGGTGGTGGCGGTGCTGCCGTTCGAGGACGAGGCCGAGGCCGTGCGGATCGCGAACGACACCGAATACGGCCTGTCCGGATCCATCTGGACCTCGGACGTGGGCCGAGCGCTGCGCGTCTCGCGCGGGGTGGAGGCGGGCAACCTATCGGTGAATTCCCATTCCTCCGTGCGGTATTGGACCCCGTTCGGCGGTTTCAAACAATCCGGCCTCGGCCGCGAACTCGGCCCCGACGCCGCCCGCGCCTTCACCGAGACCAAGAACGTCTTCATCGCCGCCGACTGAGATTCCGGCCGAAAGCACGCCGGAATGACTATCCCTACCCACCCACCATTCCCGACACGCCCCACCCCCCACACTCCCGGCACGCCACTTCCACACTCCCGGCACGCCACCCCACACTCCCGACACACCACTCCATACTCCGGCATGCCCACCCCCATTTCCCGGCATGTTTTTGGCCGGGAACTCGAACAGAGGAGAGACATTGCAGCGCTTGCAGGATCGAGTCGCGGTCATCACCGGTGGCGGCAGTGGCATCGGCCTCGCCACGGCCCGGCGGTTCGCGCAGGAGGGAGCCAAGGTCGTCGTCGCCGATATCGACGCCACCTCCGGCGAGGCGGCGGCCGCGGAGGTCGGCGGCCGGTACGTGAAGGTCGACGTCACCGACGAGGCCCAGGTGCGGGCGATGTTCCGGGCGGCGGTCGACGCCTACGGCGGCCTGGACATCGCCTTCAACAACGCGGGAATCTCACCGCCCGACGATGATTCGATATCGACCACCGGCATGGACGCCTGGCGGCGCGTGCAGGAGGTCAACCTGACCTCGGTCTACCTGTGCAGCAAGTACGCCATCGAGCGTATGCTCGAGCGCGGCAGGGGTTCGGTGATCAATACCGCCTCGTTCGTCGCCGTCATGGGCGCGGCCACCTCCCAGATCTCCTACACCGCGTCCAAGGGCGGGGTGCTCGCGATGAGCCGCGAGCTCGGAGTCCAGTTCGCCCGCCAGGGAATTCGCGTCAACGCGCTGTGCCCCGGGCCCGTCAACACTCCCCTGCTCCAGGAGCTGTTCGCCAAGGACCCCGAGCGCGCCGCCCGCCGCCTCGTCCACATCCCCCTCGGCCGCTTCGCCGAGGCGGAGGAGATCGCCGCCGCCGTGGCCTTTCTCGCCAGCGACGACTCCTCGTTCATCACCGCCTCGCAATTTCTGGTCGACGGCGGAATCTCCGGCGCCTACGTGACGCCCCTCTGAGTTCAGTCGACATTTCGCCTCGGGCCGGTGAACCAGCGGCGGGCCGAGACGAACCACCAGACGGCGATCGCGCCGACTACGCCGACCAGGGTGAGGGGTGCGTAATTGACCGACGTCCAGGTGAATTCGTCGTTCCACGGGTAGCCGCGGTCGTCCATGGGCAGGATGAACAGCGCGCTGATCGCCACGATCCAGAGCAGCGCGATGATGCCGACGGGGCGGTACCAGGCACCCAGTGTCCAAGGGCCGGTGGCGAAACGGCCGCCGTGCACTTGGCGCAGCAGCACCGGAATTCCGTAGGCGATGTAGAGGCCGATGGTGGCGACGGAGGTGGCGGCGGCGTACGCGGTGGGGGCGTTGGCGGCGGGCACCAGCATCGACGGGATCAGCAGCACGAAGGCGAAGAACGAGATGAACAGGACCGCGTTCACCGGCACCTTGCGCGCCGAGAGCCTCGACCACAGCGCCGATCCCGGCACCGCGCGGTCGCGAGCGAAGGCGAACAGCATTCGCGAGGCCGAGGTGACCGAGGCGTACCCGCAGAACAATTGCGCGACAGCGGCAATGATCAGCAGCGACCCGGACCAGAACGAATTCAGCGAGTTCTCCAGGATGTAGATCACCGGGTAGCCGCTGTTCTTCTCCGGGTCCAGCGCGTCGTCGAGGTTCGGAATCGCGAACGTCACCGCCAGAATCAGCAGATAACCGGCGACGGCCGAGACGACGATGGTGTTGATGATGCCCTTGGCGGCCATCCGGGAGGCGTCGTGGGTCTCCTCCGACATGTGCGCCGAGGCGTCGTAACCGGTGAAGGTGTACTGCGCGTGCAGCAGGCCGAGCAGGAAGCTGAAGGCGACGCCGCCGAATCCGACCGCACTGTTGTCGACGGTCTCGGTGAAGACGAAGCCGACGCTCTGATGGTGTTCCGCGCCGATTCCGAGCACCAGCACGAAGATCGCGACGCCGCCCACGTGCCACCAGGCCGACACGTTGTTGATCACCGCCGACAGGTGCGGACCTATGGCGTTCAGCACCGCGTGCAGCACCAGGATGGCCGCGAACACCACGAATATCGCGGTGCGGTCGGTCCCGATATCGATGCCGATGACGTTCAGCACCACGGTGGTGAAAATGGCCGCGCCGTAGTCGATCGAGGCGGTCACGGCGATCTGGCCGATCAGGTTGAACCAGCCCGTGAACCAACCCCAGATCGGGCCGCCCAGCTCCGAGGCCCACCAGTACAGGCCGCCGGAAGTCGGGTAGGCCGAGGCCAGTTCGGCCATCGCCAGACCCACGAACAACACCATGATCGACACCAGCGGCCAGCCCCACGCCATGGTGACGGGCCCGCCGTTGGACAGACCGATGCCGTAGCTCGCGAGCCCGCCGGTGAGGATCGAGACAATGGTGAAACTGATGGCGAAATTGGAGAACCCGGACCAGGACCGGGCCAGTTCCTGCTTGTAGCCGAGTTCGGCGAGGCGGCGTTCGTCGTCGGACTGGGCTGGGGTCTCGGTCATGCGTGCTCCCACGTGAAAACACCGCCCTCACACGGCGTTTGCTGGTAGCTCATTCTGGGGTAAACCCCCGTCTACCGCAGCGCAACGCGAAAACCGGTGGAACACTTCCGCCCGCTTCCCGCTCGGCCCGAAGATCGTTACCGGCTGGTCATTTCCAGTTCGCGACCGGGGCATACGCTTACTACGCGTCTGACCAGTTTCGAATGATCGGAAGCGCATGCGAGGCTTCTCCACCGCCATCGGCGCGGTGATGTCCGCGGCTGTCGCGGCAGCCCTGTCGATCGCGGGGACGGCGGCCGCCGAGCCGCCGGGGATCCCGTCCGCCGATTCCGCGCGCGGCATGCTGAACGCGCTCACTGTCGCCGACGAGGGATCCATGAGCGGCCGCCGAACACCGGATACCGCTGCACCTACGCGCGGATGTGGGTCGCGGTGAAATCGAAGTGGGGCCTGACCCTGCAGCAGGCCGAGCGGGACGCCGTCGGCCAGGTCCTGCAAGGCTGCTGACGGCCCGCTCGCCACGACATCGGTTGTCGCGGCGGTGAATTGTTGCCCAACACTATCCGTTCTCGCTGGACCGGCCCCGCGGGTGCGCCGAACATGGTTGCCATCCAAAGCATTCGGGGGATATGACCCAGGTGGACAACTATCTGGTCCAGACCGGACTGCCGCTCGTCGCGCTCGCGGTCTCGCTGATCGCCTTCCTCTGGGAATTCGTGGTGATCCGGCGCAAGCAGCTCGGCTATCGCGTGCAGATGGACACGCCGGTGACCGGCGAGATCGAGTCGGCGTTCCCGGGCGTGCTCACCCAGATGCGGCCGGACGACGCCGATTCCGGCGCGGAGTTGAAAGACCTGTCGGTGGTGCTGATCCGCATCGAGAACAACGGCGTCACCGATATCGACTCCGCCGACTACTCGATGCCGGACGGCCCGGTCGGACTGCATCTGCATTTCCCGCAGCGCCGCGTGGTCGGCATGGCGGTCACCGAACTCAGCGAACCGACGCTCGGCGATCACCTGGAGCCCGGCCGTGGCATCGACGCCCGCGAGGACACCGCGCACCACATCGGCATCATCGACCTGCCCCGGGTGCCGATGAACCGGCGTGACCATTACAAGATCCTCGCGATCCTGCAGCGCACCGCGGGCGGCAGCGACTACCCGGAGCCGACCCTGTACGGCAAGCTCAAGGGCGGCCGCATCGCCGAAACCCGCAGCCAGACCGGCCTTTCCCGAAACATGCTGGGGTTCATGGCGTTTCTGGTCGCGGTGATCGTCGTGCAGTTCGCCGTGACCCTGCTCGGCGACGATCCACCCGCACCGCACTGCGTCCGGGGCGACCTCACCCTGGTCGGCTCCTCGGCCTTCGAACCGGTCGTCCGCGACGCCGCCGCGGCCTACCGGAAGGGCTGCGCCGGAGCCGATTTCGCCTTCGCCTTCGACGGCAGCGAACGCGGGCTGAGCCGCGTCGACGAGGAGGGCGGCGGCAATGCCGGGCTGCTCGCCATCACCGACGGCCCGAAGGGCGTCGGCTATCCCGACCTGCTGCCGCGGCCGCTGGCGATGGCCGTCTTCGCCGTGGTCGTGCACCGCGACCTGGGCATACGCGATCTGTCCCGGGAGCAGATACGCGACCTGTATCAGGGCCGGATCACCAACTGGGACCAGATCGGCGGCCCGGACCACCCGGTGCGCGTGATCAATCGGGCGCTCGGCTCCGGCACCCGGGAGACCTTCCAGCAGCGGCTGCTCGACGGCGGCTCCGTGGCGCTGCCGCAGGCCGGTTGCCGCGCCGTCCGGTTCACCGCGCCGCCCGGCCTGTCCGCCTGCGAGGTGCCGCTCACCCGCGACATGCTCGAGACCGTGGCCGATATTCCCGGCGCGATCGGCTACGCGTCCTACGCGGAGGCCGCGCACAGCGCCGGGACCGTGACGGTCACCATCGACGGGCACCGCCCCGGCCGGGAGGAGGTCGTCGCGGGCGCCTACCCGTTCTGGGGGGTCGAATACGCTTACAGCGACGGCGAACTCCCGCACGACTCGCTGGCGGCGGCCTTCCTGCGCTACCTCACCGACAATGCCGGTAAGGACGTCGTCCGCACACACGGCGATACCCCGTGCGGCGAACTCGTCCAGCCCGGCGCATGCAGTCCGCAGCGCTGAACGTCAGTCTGCGCCTTGCGAACTGGACACCAGCGGGCGGGCATCCGGTGCGGGCGGCGCCGCCGCCCGCGTGCCGCGCCCGACCGTGTTCAAGTGCCCCAGCGCCTGCGCGTAGGACTCCAGCAGCCCGGTCTCGCAGTACGGCAGCCCGCGCTCGGCGCAGAACCGCACGACCAGCGGCTGGGCGCGGCGCAGGGCGGGCCGCGGCATCGCCGGGAACAGGTGGTGCTCGATCTGGTAGTTCAGGCCGCCCAGCGCGGTGTCGACGAACCAGCCCCCGCGCACATTGCGGGAGGTGAGCACCTGGCGACGTAGGAAGTCGGTGGACTCCGCCGCCGTCAGAACCGCCATCCCCTTGTGGTTGGGAGCGAACGTGCAGCCCATGTACAAACCGAATAGGCCCTGATGCACCAGCACGAAGGCGAGTGCGTGGACCGGCGGCAGCACCGCGAGCACCAGGACCAGGTACCCGAGGAAGTGCGCGCCGAGCGTCACCGCCTCCCGGCGGCGATGCCGGATGTCCCAGCTCGCCACGCCCCGCACGCTCGCGCCGTGCAGGCTCCAGCCCTCCAGCAGCAGCATCGGGAAGAACAGCCACGCTTGGTACCGGAAGATCACTCGCCGCACGCCCTGCCCGCGGCGCGCCCGCTCACCGGAGTGCGCCAGCACCCCCATGACGTCCGGGTCCTCCCCCTCGGTGTTGGGGTGGGCGTGGTGGCGATTGTGATTACTGGTCCACCAACCGATGCTCACACCGATGCCGAAATTCCCGGCGATCAGGCCGTAGAGGTGATTGGCCCACCGGGTGCGGAAGATCTGCCGATGTCCGGCATCGTGCCCGAGGAAGGCGAGCTGCGCGAACACCGCGGCCTGCCATGCCGCGATCGCCAGCTGCCACCACGAGTCGCCCACGAGGACGAACGCCACCCATCCGGCAATCCACGCGGCCGCCGTGATCGCGCTCTTCCAGGCGTAGTAGCGCACCCGCCGATCCAGCAGCCCGGCCTGGCGCACCCGGCGCAACAACACCGCGTACTCGCTGCCCCGCACCGCGTCGGCGCGCCCCGGAATATCGACCGCCGCCCTCGCACGCTCGGGCGATCCGGCTCGCAACGCCACCGAGCCGGACAAGTTGTTCACTGTCACCCACGGCCTACCGTTCTGCCCCGCCTGTCATGGTCGGGGCTCGCATTTCCGCACACCCCCAGCCATTCTGCGGCATCGGGCGCCCGGCACTGTCGGCGGCCGCGCGACCGCGGCTCGCTGTTCGGTTCCAGGTTGCCGCGACGACATATCCACCGAGTAAACGCCGCTGCGGCTCGGCAACACATCCGCGTGACGATCCGTGCACGAACGTACCCTCCCCCGTGCGTGACTCGACCCGCCGCCGCGCCCAGAACCGAGCCCGGTGACCAGGGTCACGGTGCACATCCGCTGCTCCCGGCATAAGTTCGGTAATTAGCGAAATACCGAAGGAAGGCGAGCGTGCTCGAACAGTGCAAGGCGCTGGCGAACGAGACCCGGCTGCACATCCTGGAGTGGCTGAAGGAACCGGCCGCGAACTTCCCGGGGTGCGACAGCGAGACCGCCGAACTCGGCGTGTGCGTCGGTCTCATCCAACAGAGGGCCGGGACCTCGGCCTCGACCGTATCGGCGCATCTGGCGGTGCTGCAGCGCGCCGGATTCCTGACCGCGACCCGCCGCGGGCAGTGGACGTACTACCGCCGCGACGACGCCCGCATCCGCGCGTTCACCGAGCACCTGCACCGCATTCTGTGACCACGAAAGGCAGCGTCGTATGCCGCTAGCACTGTCCATCCTCGACCTCGCATCGATCGCGCCGGGCGGCTCGGCGCGCGGCAGCTTCGACAACAGCGTGGCCCTGGCCCGGGCCGCCGAACGCAGCGGCCATCGACGGGTCTGGTACGCCGAGCACCACAACATGGGCTCCATCGCCTCGAGCGCCACCAGCGTGCTGATCGGACACGTCGCGGCGCAGACCGCGACCATCCGCCTCGGTTCCGGCGGCATCATGCTGCCCAATCATTCGCCGCTGGTGATCGCCGAGCAGTTCGGCACGCTGGAGACGCTGTTCCCCGGGCGCATCGACCTCGGCCTGGGCCGGGCGCCGGGCAGCGACCAGAAGACGATGCTCGCCCTGCGCCGCAACCCCGGCTCCGCGGACACCTTCCCGCAGGACGTGCTCGAGCTGCAGGGCTATCTCACCGGGCGCTCGCGCATCCCCGGCGTGCAGGCCGTGCCCCGCGCGGAAGGCGTTGTACCGCTGTATATTCTGGGATCATCGCTGTTCGGCGCGCAGCTCGCCGCGCAACTGGGCCTGCCGTACGCGTTCGCGTCGCATTTCGCCCCCGACGCGCTGCACCAGGCCGTCGCCACCTACCGCGAGCACTTCCGGCCGTCGGATCAGCTGGCCGAGCCGTACGTGATGGCCGGTGTCAACGTGTTCGCCGCCGCGGACCACGACGCCGCGGCCGAGCAGAAGACCATCGCCTACCGGGCGCGGGCGCGGATGATGATCAAGCGCGGCGCGGCCGACGCCCGCTTCACCGACGAGGAGATCGACGCGTTCCTGGCCTCCCCCAACGGCGCCCAGCTGACCGCGATGACCCGCTACACCGCCGTCGGCGCCCCCACCGAGGTCCGCGCGTACCTGGACGACTTCGCCGCCGCGATCGATGCCGACGAACTCATCCTCGCCCACCACGCCCACGACATCGAGGACCGGGTGCGCTCGGTGGAGCTGACCGGCAGCGCGATGGGCGCCCTGGCGCCCGCCGACCACTGACCCGGCTCTTGTTCGGGGTACGTCAGTCGTTCGCGGGCTCGCCGCGCGGGCCGATGAGGGCGACGGCGGTGTCGACGGCGACGTCGATGATCGTGGTGATATCTCCGCCGTCCTCGACGGTGGAGGCGATGAGCTCGCGGTAGCCGCCGTAGAGGATCGTCGCCGTCTGCCGGGACGGCGGGTGCAGGTCGGCGGCCTGGAATTCCGGTGTCGCGGTGAGGTTTCGGATCAGGGTGACGAAGGCGTCCCCGGTGTCGCGGTGCAACTGGCGGGCGTCCTCGCCGAGGGCCGGAATATCGCGGATCCACGCCAGCGTGATCGAAGTGTCGCGCCGGGAGGCGCCGATCCACGCCTCGATCGCCTGCCGCACCTGGGTGCGCCATGGCGCCGCGGGATCCACCGCCGCGTAGATCTGCCGGATGGTGTCGTTGTTGCGCTCGGTCAGCAGGGCGATGAAGCAGTCCTGCTTCCCGCTGAAATGCTCGTAGAAGGTCCGGCGGGAGGTGCGCGCGTGGCGGACCACGTCGGCCACGGTGGCCTCGCGGTAGCCGTGCTCGCGCACCGCCTCGGCCATGCCGTCGAGCAGCCGCCGCCGGAACCCCGATTCCGGCGCGGCCGCGCCGTCGGAGCTGGATGCGGGCTCGGCACGGGTCACACCGACCACCCTAGTTACCTCGCGCTCAACGCCACGTCGTCGTCCCGGCATGCTTTTGGCCGGGACCGCTCCGGGATTCCGGCGAAAAGCGCGCCGGAACGGCGAGATGGTGCGCTGAACGGCGCGCGGTCGTTTCGCCGGGCGAACGCGGCGCGCGGCGGTGCACGACGGCGCGGCCCTTACCGCTCGCAACCAGTGCGACGCCGCGGAAGTGGGTGCGCTCGTCCCGGCGGTCGGTCGGCACGAGGACGAAATCGCGGAGCAGCGTGCGCAATACGACGTTCATTTCCAGGGTGGCGAAGGCGGCGCCGATGCAGCGACGCGCGCCGCCGCCGAACGGGATCCAGCTGAAGGTGCCGGGCCGCACACCGACGAAGCGGTCGGGATCGAAGGCGCGGGCGCGCGGGAAGAGTTCCTCGTTGTCGTGCATCAGCCGGATGCTGACCATCACCTTCTGGCCTCGCGGCAATGTCCAGCGCCCCAGCGAGATCGACTCGGCGCGGACCTGGCGCGCGGTCCCGTCGATCACCGGGCGGACGCGCTGCACCTCCAGCAGCGTCGCCTCGCGTAGCGCCGACCCGCCCTCGTCCACCTCGGACACCAAGCGGCGCAACACGTCCGGATGTCGCCGCAGCCGCTCGATCGTCCACGCCAGGGTCGTCGCCGTGGTCTCGTGACCGGCCGTGAGCAGCGTCAGCAGCTCGTCCGCGATCTCGTCGTGCGTCATGGCGGAACCGTCGTCATAGCGGGACTGCAGCATCATCGACAGCACGTCGTCGCGGTCGGACAGGTTCGGATCCTCGGCCGCGCGACGGATGAGCCGTCCCACGACCGCGTCGTAGGCGCGGCGATGCGCCGCGAACCGGGCCCAGGGACCGTAACGCCCCAGGAACTTTCGCGGCATCGGCACCGCGGCGAGCGCCGACCCCACCAGGACCAGCTTCGGCAGCAACTCGCGGAGCCGGTCGAATTCCGCGCCCTCGGCGCCGAATACGGCGCGCAGAATGACGTTCAGGGTGATTCGCATCATCGAGTCCATCGACGCGAATTCGCGGCCCGACGGCCACGTCGCCATCTCCGCGACCGCCTCCTCCTCGATCATGGCCTCGTACACCGACAGCCGCCGCCCGTGGAACGGCGGAGTGAGCAGCCTGCGCTGCTTGCGGTGCTCGTCGCCGGTCAGCGAGAACAGTGAACCGGGGCCGAGGAACTGACCGAGATTGATGTCGATATTGTCGACCAGGTCGGTGCTCGTGGTGAACAGCGCCTTCACCTCGGCCGGATCCGACAGCACGACGATCCGCCCGAACCGCGGCATGTACACCGTGAACGCCGACCCGTAGCGCTCGTGCAGCCGCCGCCACGCGCGCGTCCGTCCGGCCATGATCTGCATGCCCTGCACGATTCTCGGCGCGCTCGGTCCGTCGGGCAGTCTCACGGTGGTCATATGCCGCCTCCAGCGTGGTACATCTACGTACCACCGGTACGGTACGCTCACGTACCGAGTGTGGCAAGGGTCACGCGGCACCAGAGATGCCCTCCGAGCAGGCTCCGCGGCCTCGGCCGCGCATAGGCTGAGGCCGTGAAGGTGGTCGCGGTCGTGGGGATCGTCGTCGTATGCCTTGTCGCCGTGGGCATTACCGGTCTGCACTGGTACGTATGGCGGCGGCTCGTCAGGGAGACGATGGCGCACGGGTCGGTCGCCCGCCGCGTAGGCACCGCCGCGCTGGTCGCCGGACCGCTGCTGCTGATCGGCGCCTTCGTGGCCGAACGGGCCGGGGCGCCGTTCCTGCTCACCCGGATCGTCTCCTGGCCGGGCTACCTGTGGGGCGCGCTTTTCGTGTACCTGCTGCTGTGGCTACTGGTGGGCGAGCTGGTCCGGCCTCTCTTCCGGCGCTGGATCGCCCGCGCGGAGTCGCCCGCCGTACCTGTCGAGCCGCAGCCGGTCCCCGCGACCGGGAGCGCGACGCGAGACCGACCGACCCCGCGGCAAGCCTCCGCGCCGGTGTCGCGGCGGCTCTTCGTCTCTCGGACAGTGAGCGGTGCGGCGGGGTTGGCCGCGGTGGCGACGGTCGGCTACGGCACCCACGGCGTACTGGCCGGTCCGCGCGTGAAACAGGTGACGGTGCCGCTGGCCCGGCTGCCGCGCGCCGGACACGGCTACCGGATCGCCGTGGTCAGCGATATTCACCTCGGCCCGATCCTGGGCCGCGGATTCGCCGAACGGGTGGTCGACACGATCAACGACACCCAGCCGGATCTCATCGCCGTCGTGGGTGATCTGGTCGACGGCAGCGTCGAACACCTGCGGTCGGCCGTGGAACCGCTGTCGCGGCTGCGGGCGCGGCACGGCGCCTACTTCGTCACCGGCAATCACGAGTACTTCTCCGGCGCCGAGCAGTGGATCGAACACGTGCAGGACCTCGGGCTGCGCCTGCTGGCGAACAGCCGCGGCGAGCTGCCGCATTTCGATCTGGCCGGGGTCAACGATGTGCAGGGCGAAAACATCGGGCAGGGACCGGATTTCGCCGCCGCGCTGGGAGATCGCGATCTCGCGCGTACGGCCGTGCTGCTCGCGCATCAGCCGGTGCAGATCGACGACGCGGTCGAATTCGGCGTCGACCTGCAACTGTCCGGCCACACGCACGGCGGCCAGATGTGGCCCGGGAATCTCCTTGCGGGGCTGGCCAATCCGACGGTGGCGGGGCTGGAACGCTACGGCGACACCCAGCTCTACGTCACCCGCGGCGCCGGCGCCTGGGGACCCCCGGTCCGCGTCGGCGCCCCCTCCGATATCACCGTGATCGAACTGGCGTCGAAGCAGGCATAACGGACTTCACAGGTGCGAGCCGTCGGCGGCGGCCGTGATGATGTCGCTGGTCCGGTCGGGCCGTATCGCGTTGACGCACAGGCGGTCCCAGATCGTGTGGTAGGCGTCGAGATCGCTGGGCTTGTCGAGGAATCGGGCATCGGTGGCGTGGTGGATGTGCACGATATCGCCGAGATCGGCGTCCGCGAGCCGCAGCAGGACGAAGGGCACGGAGCTGATGAGGGGACCGCACGCGTGGTCGGGCATGATCTGCACGGTGATGTTCGGGCGGTCGGCGGCGCGGGCGAGGTGCTGGAGCTGGTCCCGCCAGACCTGGTGGCCGCCGGGCTGGCGGCGCAGGGCCGCCTGCTCGATCACCACCCATAACCGGGGCGGCGCGGCGCGGTCGAGTATTTCCTGACGCTTCAGCAGCAGGTCGATCGGCTGCTGGATATCGGCGGTGCCCGGCCGGGCCAGGGCGGCCACCTCGCGCGCGTACGCGGGCGTTTGCAGCAGATCGGGAATCACCCCGGGCGCGTAATAGCGCAGCAGCGAGGACGCGTCCTCGAGGGCGAGATAGGTATCCATCCAGAGCGATGCGGCCTCTGCGCCGACGTGGCGGCGCCAGGCGGCGTCGGCATGGCGAACCTTCCGCAGTCGACCGGCCAGCACCCGCCGCAGCAGCACCGCGTCCTCGGGCCGCCCCGCGTCGTTGCCGGAATCCGCGGCGGAGGCCGGGCCGTCGATCATCGATCGTCCCCCAATCGCCCTCGGGTATCGAATTTTCCGAGTGTGCCTTTTCCGAGTTTGCCACAGCCGGGCGGCTGCTGCCGGTTAGCTGGCAGCAGTTCGCCCCGGTCGGTCACCGCGAGGCGGGCGCGTGCAGCGTATGCAGAACCCAATGACCTCTGCCGTTCGTCTTGGCGTAGTACAGGCTCGTGTCGGCGGCGTCGAGGAGGGACTCCGGGTTCGCGCCCGCGGCGGGGGTGACCACCGCCCCGATGCTCGCGGAGACCTGGAGTTCGTGCCCCTCGGCAATGATCGGGTGCGCCAGTGACGCTTTCAACCGATCCGCGATGACGGTCATGTGGTGACTGCTGGCGGGCGGCGGGACGAGCGCGACGAATTCGTCGCCGCCGATGCGCGCGACGAGACAGTCGTGGTCGCGCACGCTGCGGTCCAGGCGCGCGGCGACGGCGGCCAGCACCTGGTCACCCACGCCGTGCCCGTAGTGGTCGTTGACGTGCTTGAACCGGTCGAGATCGGCGAAGCACAGGCCGATCCGGTCGGCGGTGGCGGCGGTGGCGATCACCGCTTCGATCTGGTCCAGGAGGTGGCGCCGGTTCGGCAGTCCGGTGAGCGGATCGTGACGGGCCTGATGCTGCAGTTCCTCCTGCAGCCGGTGCTGTTCGGTGACGTCCTCCCCCAGGGCGAGCAGGTAGTCGGGCTGTCCGTCGGCGCCTTTGACATAGGTGATGGAGAACGACGCCCATCCGACGCTGCCATCGGCACGCAGCAGTCGCCGCTCGATCTTCACCGTCCCCTCCTGGGTGGGCACGAGCTTCTCGTAGACGAGATTGCGAATCTCGTCCTGATCGTCGGGATGGGCGAAGTCGTAGACCGAGATCCCGCGCAGATCCCCGGTGGGAACGCCGATCATCGCGGCGAGGTGCGGGTTGGCCTCCAGCAGCACGCCGTCGATATCGCCGACGGCGATCGCGATCGCGGCGTTGTCGAACACGATCCGGAACCGCTGGTCGATATCGCGCCGGACCCGATCGAGGGTGCGCGCGTCCGAGTGCACCTGCGCCTGATGTCCCTGGCCGATCGCCGCCAGCAGGGCGGCCGCTCGCCGGCGGGCGTCCGGGTGGTCGACATGATCGGCCAGACCGTGCAGGACCTGCGCGGAGGCGATCGGCACCGCCGGATCGATCAGCTGCTCCCGAGCCAGCGCCTCGCCGACCCGAGTACCGGCGGCGACGTCGAACGGCTCGGCGGTCAGCGCCGACAGCAGGTCGCCGAGCAGGTCGGACAGCACCGCCTGCCGGTCGTGCGCGCCGGCCGTGTCCGCCAGCGCTCGCCACCACTCGCGGGCGAGCGCCGTGCGGTTCGGTTCGTCCACCACAACCCCCTCGATGGTCCTCGCCGCCCGGTCGACCCCTCGTCCAGGCGGCGTCACTGTCATCCAACGGTAGACGCCTGCTCTGAAAACTATCGCATGGAACCTTTTCCAGGCTGGGAACAGTCAGTCTATCCAGTTTTCAGTGAAGATCGACAAACCTTTGTAGCGCCGGGTTGTGCACTGCCACACCCAGGTCGCCTGCAGGCACCCGTCCAGGTCATCGGCATGTGCGGCTATCGACTCGGCCAGCGTCGCGTCACCGAGCGCCGCGCAGTGGCGGTCGAGCGCCGAGCGGACTCGGTGGAACCGCGTCATCCGATCGCGCACGACCTGCGCCGCCTGGTGCACGGCGTCGACGAGGGTGGCGTCGGGGGCACTCAGCAGGCAGACCGGGATCAGATTGAAATCGGCTCGATCGGCGATGCATTCCTTCTCGAAAGAGAACATGTCGTTCATCAGCGCGCCGAGTTCGGCCGTGAGTCGCCGGAGCCGCCGCAGGTCGTCGCCCAGTTCGGAGCCGTCGAGCCGATCCCACGGCAGGTAGTCGTCGCGGGCGAACTCGCACAGCGCGATCGCCGGATACATGCCCGACACATGAACCCGCAGGTCGATGTAGTCCTCCACGCTCAGCAGCGCGTGGCGCGCGCGGGCGTTCTGATCCCGGATCGCGGGGCGCAGATGGTCGGCCGTCGCGGCGAGAAATCGTTCGAGCCACACCGGGTCGGCGTGCTTGCGCAGCGTGGTCAGCAGCTCGGCCGTCGCCGCCTCCACGGGGCCGAGACCGTCCGTCGCGAACCGCGTGTCGAGCATCCGGCATAATCGGTCCACCAGTATGTGGGCCTGCTCCTGCTCGGTCGCCGACAGGTGCGCGAACTTCTCCCGGCCGACACGGTCGTTGAGCCAGAACAGAATCGCGTTGAAGATCCCGATGGTCGTCATCCGCTCGGCGGTGACGGTATTGGGATGCAGGTACGGAGTCATGCTGTTGTAGTGGGCCCCGCCGGACTCGAGCCAGATCCCGTGACCGCGGCAGAAACGCTCCACCTCCTCGCATGCCTGCGCGCCGAACCGGTTCGGCCGGAAGTCCCTGCAATAGTCGGCGATATCACTCCCCGGCATGCTGAACAGGCGGCGCAACGACCACCGCCGACCGCCACGCAACAACGACTCGTACTCTTCACGCATCGCCGCGAGGTCCGCCTCGACCTCCGGCGTGTATCGCTGCACCACAACAACTCTCCCGATCCTCGCCCCTCGCTCGTGTCGGCGAACCGAATCGTTCCGGCATCCGCGAAGGATCGATTACCGAATGGTAATCGACGCCCGGCACCGTATCGGACATCCCGGACCCTCCCGTACGTGGCGGCAGACACCGACATCCTGTTCGACCGCGCCGCCGCGGTTCTATCCACCGGCGGTGTCACGCTGGTGCACGAGGAAGGCCACGGCCGCCTCGAACGCCTCGTCCACGCGGGCGCGGTCACCCGTCGTGATCAGGTCGAGCTGCAGCCCGCGAACCTGCGCGAGGATGAATGTCGCCGTCCGCGATCGCGTTTCCGTCGGCCAGTCGAATCTCGCGAGTTCGCGTTCGATCACCGTCAGCCAGTCGACGACCAGCCGCGATCCCACGTGGTCGGGTGTGCGCGCGGCGGTGGCGACCAGTTCGAACAGCACCAGGAACTGACGCTGTTCGCGCGGGCGGCACAGGTGCCGCCACGTGGCGCGCAGCAGTTCGGCGGGCGACTCGACGGCCTGCAGCTCCGCACCGAGCAGATGCTGCTCGAAGTCGGCGCGGATTCGCTCCAGCACCTCGGTGACGAGCGCGTCCTTGGTCGCGAAGTGCCGGATCAGCGTGGCGTGGCTGACGCCGAGCGCCCGCGCCACCGGCCGCAGCGACAACTCGCGCACGCCGTTGTCGAGGACGTACTCGGTCGCGGCGGCGAGCAGTTCCGGGCGGCGGTGCTGGAACCGCAGCGCGCGACCATCCGGCTTGGTCTCGCCGTTCCGCTCGGTCATCGCAGGAGCATAACGGGTCGTCACAGCGGGATTATGGTACTCGGACCGAGCGGTTGCGTAACCGAGTGGTACGGCTATCCTCGGAGGCGGCCGGGTGTCCCGCGACGAGGAGACGACGATGAGGTACGACGAATACCGCGGGTACGACGCGGTCGGTCTGGCGGAGCTCGTCGCCCGGGGCGACGTGCACCCGGCGGACCTGCTGCGGCTCGCGCTCGACCGCTGCGCGAAGGTCGATCCGGCGATCAACGCGGTGAGCCTGCTGATGGAGCGCAACGGAGAGGAACTCGCCCGGCGAGCCGGTCCCCGCGGCCCCCTCGCCGGTGTGCCGTTCCTGCTCAAGGATCTCGGCCAGGACTACGCCGGATATCCGACCTCCGCCGGTACGGGCCCGCTGCGCTCGGTCCGAGCCGCCCGCCACAGCACCGTGGTGCAGCGCTGGCTGGACGCCGGTCTGGTGATCTTCGGCAAGACCACGACGCCCGAGTTCGGCAGCAAGGCGATCACCGAGACCAGGACCTTCGGCGCGACGCGCAACCCATGGGACACCACCCGCACCCCGGGCGGCTCGTCGGGCGGTTCGGCGGCGGCCGTCGCCGCGGGCGTCGTCCCCATGGCGGGCGCCAGCGACGGCGGTGGCTCCATCCGCATCCCCGCCGCCTGCACCGGCCTGTTCGGCCTGAAGCCCGGGCGCGGCCTGGTCCCCAGCGGTCCCGACGTCGGCGATCCGCTCTTCGGCGCCGCGACACCGGGCGTGCTGTCGCGCAGCGTCCGCGACACCGCGGCCATGCTCGACATCCTCACCCAGCCGGATCCCGGTGCGCCCTACACGGTGTCGCGTCCCGACCGGCCGTTCCGCGACGCCGTCACCGAACCGCCGCGACGCCTGCGCATCGGCTTCACCAGCGATTCCCCGCAGCGCACCGCGGTCGATCCCGAGGCGGTCCGGGCGGTCGAGGACGCCGCCGCCTTGCTCGAATCCCTGGGCCACACCGTGGAACCCGCCACCCTCGGCATCGACGGCCGCCGGCTGGCGCTGGACTTCATGACCGTCTGGACCGCCTCGGCCGCCGCCGAACTGGACCGCGCCTGCCGCCTGACACGTTCGTCGCCAACGGATTTCGATATCGATACCCAGGTCCTGGCGGCGGTGGGCCGCGCGCTCCCGGCGCCCGAACTCGTCCTGGCCCACGCGCGCTGGAACGACTACACCCGCGCGCTGGCGGAGTTCCACGGCGCCTACGACCTGCTGCTCACCCCGACCCTGGCGGCCCCTCCGCTGCGCATCGGCCAGAACCGCACCCCCGCGCTGGCCGATACCGTGCTGCCGCCCTTCCTGCAGTTCGGCGCCGGGAAAGTGCTGTCCCGCACCGATTTCTACCGCAATCTGGTCACCGCCAACCTCGCCGCGGTCCCCTTCACCCAGCTGGCCAATATCACCGGCCGCCCCGCGATGAGCGTGCCCACGCACTGGACCACCGCCGGGCTGCCCCTGGGCACCCAGTTCGTCGGCCCCTCCGGCAGCGAATACCTGCTGCTCCAACTCGCCGCCGAGATCGAAACGGCCCGCCCCTGGTTCGACCGCTGCCCGCCCGAATCCGGCATCCAGCAGCCGATCGCGGCGGGAGTCGGCCGGAGCGTGTAGCCGCGGCGCGCCGATGGCATGTAGCAAACTTTCGGCATACGCTGTGGCATATTGACGGTGCGGAGAGCCACCATTGCACCGAGCGATAGGGGCGACATCGTGACCAGCAGCGGGTTTGCCTATACGGGGTGTTCCAACCTCGAAGCGATGGCCGAGGCCGTCAACTACAACAGGTTCCTGGTCGATACCGTCGAGAAGCACGTGACGGCGCCGGGCCTGCGGGTGCTCGACTTCGGTGCCGGTTCGGGAACCTACGCCGACCTACTGGCCGCGCGGCACATCGTCCCCGACTGCCTGGAGCCGGATCCCACCCTGCGGTCCGCGCTGCGGTCGAAGGGTTACCACCTCGTCGACGAGTCCGCGTCGTCCGAATCCGAGCGGTACGGGGTCATCTATACGTTCAACGTGCTCGAGCACATCGAGAACGATCAGGAGGCGTCACAGCGGCTGGTATCGCTGCTGCGCCCCGGCGGCACGCTGATCGTCTACGTGCCCGCGCTCGAGGTGCTGTTCTCGGCCATGGACGTGAGGGTGGGGCACTACCGGCGCTACCGCCGCGCCCAACTCGAGCACATGCTCCGCAAATCGGGCCTGCTGATCGTCGAATCGCGCTACTGCGATCCGATCGGCTTCTTCGCGACCCTGGCCTACAAACTCTTCGGCCGCAGCGACGGCACGATCAACCCCGGCGCCCTGAAACTCTACGACCGGCTCGTCTTCCCGCTGAGCAAGGCCCTCCAGACCGTCACGAGCAGGCTCTTCGGCAAGAACGTCCTGATCGTCGCCACCAAGGCCTGACCCGCCGGACTCGACCGGTCGCGTTCATGCTGATGACGGACTTCTGACAACGCGCCGATTGTCTGGTTCGCCGGACCGCGATGTGGGTACTCCCAAGTATGGACGCGATGCCGCATCCCCCGAAGCTGATACTCGGGGTGGAGTCGGGGACCGCGATCCTGGCTGTCATCACCTGTCTGACCTTCGCCGTGACGATCTTCGCCATCGCCGGATCCTTCGTCGTCGCCGGTCTCGCCACCCTGGCCCTGACCGCCGCGATCCCCTTGACCTCGAGAATCCTTCCCTCCCACTCCGTGCCCTTCCGCTGACCGTCCTGGATGGCGCGAGCCAGGGGCGCTCGCTGTGCACAGCGCCACATTATCCGTGACGGGAGGCGGCGCCACCGTCAACGACGTGTCGCGACCGCTCGCCGCCTAATTCTGTTGCTGCGCAAGGTCGGAGAAGCGCGCGTCGTGGGCCACGGCGGTGGCATGGAGGCCGTCCGGTTCCGGTCGGATGGCCGTCAGCCGGGCACCCAGCGGCAGGCGCCGCAGCGGCACCGTGAAGGTGAGGGTGCTGCGCAGCATCGCCAGGGAGATGGTCGGTCCGCCGGTCGCGGGCTGGGCCGCGACCGGTGTGACCTCGATGCCGTCGTCGGTCGGCGCGACCGTCACGTCCACCGTCGCGGGCACGGGGACGCCCTCCACCGAGAATGTCCCGGTGACCCGTAAACCGTTCGGGCCGTGGGAGATCGACTCCACCTCCGGTGGCGCGAAGCCCCGCACGGTGTCGTAGGGAACGACCGCTGTCGCCGTCGCGGTGGCGGCGACGAGGTTCGCCGTGCGGTTCTGGAGCAGGTCGCCCAGCGGCGCGGACACATCGGTCAGGGTGACGTCGAGGTCGTGGACCGAGAGGTTCTCCCCGCTCCAGTCGCCGACGCGGATGTAGACCTCACGGTAGTGGCCGTCGACGGCCTGGGTCAGGAAGGGAAATCCGCCGATGTCGACGTCCGGCCGGTTCGGGAGATGGTAGTCGGCGGCGATCTTGCGGCCTATCTCGTTCTGCGCCAGCACGACGGCGACGCGGTCGCCCGCGACCAGCGCGATCGCCAGCACGACGATCAGTATCAGCAATGCGCGCATGCGCTCGTCCGCTCGTCCATCCCACCATCATGCTGTCGGTCGCGACCGGCCGGCGCCAGCGGCCCGGCGGTGTGAGACATCTATCCCGTTCGACTTTCCCGTTGCGCCGAGCGACATTTTATGGCCCTCGCGGCACGCCGATACGGTCGAATTCATGGAATGGAGTTTTCGATCGGCCGAAGAGCTTTCGACCGCGATGCATGCCGGTGCGGTGACCGCGGTGGAACTGACCGAGGAGGCGATCGCTCGTATCGAACGCGACGACAAGGCGATCAACGCGATCTGCGTGCGGACCTTCGACCGTGCCCGGGCCGCGGCGCGCCGCGCCGACGGTATGCGCGCCCGCGGCGAGGACCGGCCGCTGCTCGGCGTTCCGGTGACGGTCAAGGAGTCCTACAACATCGCCGGACTGCCCACGACCTGGGGCATGCCGCAGCACGCGGATTTCATACCCGCCGAGGACGCGGTGCAGGTGTCGCGGCTCGAGACCGCGGGCGCCGTGGTGCTCGGTAAGACCAATGTGCCGGTGACCCTGCGAGATATCCAGAGCTTCAACGAGATCTACGGCACCACCAACAACCCGTGGGATCACGACCGCACCCCGGGCGGTTCCTCCGGCGGATCGGCAGCGGCCCTGGCATCCGGGTTCGGCGCGCTGTCGCTGGGCTCCGACCTCGCCGGTTCGCTGCGCACGCCCGCCCACTTCTGCGGTGTCTACGCGCACAAGCCGACCCTCGGGCTGGCGCCCACCCGCGGCATGGTCGCGCCGCCCGCGCAGGCGCTGCCGATCGACCTCGACCTCGCCGTCGTCGGACCGATGGCGCGCACCGCCCGCGACCTCGCGCTGCTGCTCGACGTGATGGCCGGGCCGGACCCGCTGACCCACGGCATCGCCTACGACCTCGCGCTGCCGCCCGCGCGCCACGAGCGGCTGTCGGACTTCCGAGTTCTGGTCATCGAGGACCATCCGATCATTCCGACCGGGTCGGCGGTGCGGGCGGGCGTGCATCGGGTCGCCGCGGCGCTCGCCGACGCGGGCGCCCGCGTCGAACGGCACAGTCCGCTGCTGCCCGATCTCACCGCGGCCGCGTCGCTCTACATGCTGCTCATGCTGTCCAACGCCACCGCCGGTCTTCCCGTCGACGTGTACGAACAGCTGCGGACCCGCGCCGCCGCCCTGCACGCCGACGACCGGAGCCTGGATGCGGCGCGGCTGCGCGGCATGGTGCTCAGCCACCGCGACTGGGTCGAGGCGAGCAACGCACGCGAACTCCACCGCCACGACTGGCGGCAGCTCTTCGCCGAATTCGATGCCGTGGTGTGCCCCATCACCCCCACCCCCGCTTTCCCGCACGACCACGACGGAGGTCTGCAGGACCGGCGCATCGACATCGACGGCGTCGAATACCCGTATTTCGACCAGCTCGTCTGGGCCGGTGTGGCCACCTTGCCCGGCCTGCCCGCCACCGCGATACCGGCGAGCCGTTCCCAGGCGGGCCTGCCGGTGGGGGTCCAGCTCATCGGCCCGATGTTCGAGGACCGCACCCCGCTGTGGCTGGCCGAACTGCTCGAGGAGAAGATCGGCGGCTTCCAAGCGCCGGAGTAGGGCGTTCGTCGGCTCCGGCCCGCTCGATAATGAGATGCGAGACAGCCGCACATGCCCCCGCGCTCTGGGAAGAGCTTGCGGCAGTGGCGGTTTCGTTCTCACCGGGCCGGGTCAGCGTGGTGGTGTGGACGACGGAGGCCATCCCGGTCACCGGTTCGGCGGGGGGCGAGTTGGTGAAGTCGTCGGGTGAATCCGCTGCGGACGAGAGCGGCTGCGCCTAGGAAGGTGGTCGGTATCGGGTCGCGAGGGCGGCGGCGCGGTCGTGCAGGGCCGCGCGCAACCACTGGGGCTCGAGGACTTCCGCGTTCGTACCTAGTTGCCAGAGCGCCCATTCGGCATGTCTCGAGTCCTGGAAGGTCGCCTCCAGTCGCAGCCAGTGATCCGTGTCGGCGACTTCGGCGCGAACGGCCAGCGCGGTGCCGACCAGTTCCTCCCGCTGCGCCGGGTGTATCCGTACGAGCACGGCGACCTGGTCGCCGCCGCTGCGGAATCGGGCGCTGCGTTCCTGCCACGCCCGGTCCAGATCGACCCGCTCCGGGCGCTGCGCGGGATCGGGAAGTTCCTCGGCCGCCGCGATCCGGGACAGCCGATAGGTGCGGTCGGCGCCGGACCTCGTGGCCAGCAGGTAGCCCTGGCCGCGCACGGTGACCAGGCCGATCGGATCCACCGTGCGCCACTTCGGGTCCTGGTTCACCGCCGCGTAATGGATGCGCAGCTTGTGCCCGGCGAACACCGCGCTCCGGACCTCGGCCACGACGGCGTCGGGCACCTCCTCGGCAACCTGACGACGCGCGAGCAGATCGGTCTCCGGGTCGATGAGCAGACGCTGGGCCGCGCCCGTCGCGGTGATCCGATGGCCCTCGGGCAGCGCATCGACCATCTTGCGCATGGCCGAAGTGAGCGCCGACCCGAGCCCGAATTCCCGTGCGCCGCGCCGTGATCCGGCCACCACCAGGGCCAGGGCCTCGTCGTGATTCAGCCCGGTGAGCTCGGTCTGGAAACCGGGGAGCAGGGCGAAACCGCCGTGCCGACCGCGGTCGGCATAGACCGGGACACCCGCCGCCGACAGCGCCTCGATATCGCGCAGCACGGTGCGGGTGGACACCTCCAGCTCACGGGCCAGCGCGGTGGCGGACATCCGACCGTGCCGACGCAGCAGCAACACCAGCGAGACCAAGCGGTCGGCACGCATACGAAAATCCTATCCGAATACATGACACAAGATGTCATGATTCGCTGCGAGGCTTGTCGGCATGACAAACAAGAAAGCGGCCACCGACCCGAACGACCTCGCCCGATTCTTCATCGAATGCGCCAACGCGGGTGATGTCGACGGGCTGGTGGCGCTGTACGAGCCGGACGCCGTGCTGGAGTTCCCGCCGGGCAACCTCGCGACCGGGCACGCGGAGATCCGCAAGGTGTACGAGCAGTTCGTCGCGGCCGCACCGGTACTCGAGCCGGGACGGCAGCACCCCGCGCTGGTGAGCGGCGACCTGGCATTGACGGCATCCACCCTGACCACCGGCGAGATAACCGCCGAGGTCGCCCGCCGCCAACCGGACGGGTCGTGGCTGTGGGCCGTCGATCAGCCCGCACTCCGGCCGTAGCGGTACGGCGGCGTGCGCAGGCGCCGTGACCAGGGGCATCGACCCGAGAAGCTGGGAGGGTGCCGCGTGCAACATTGCAGATTCACGGCCCGGGTCAGCGGGTGGCGATCACCGCCGAACCATGCCCGAACAGACCCTGGTTCACGGCGATACCCGCACGGGCGCCGTCGACCTGGCGCCCCTCGGCCTGCCCGCGCAGCTGCCAGGTGAGTTCGCAGATCTGCGCGATCGCCTGCGCGGGGATCGCCTCGCCGAAACACGCCAGGCCGCCGCTCGGGTTCACCGGCACGCGGCCACCCACAGTCGTCGCGCCGCTGCGCAACAGCTCCTCCGCGCCGCCTGTCTCACAGAGCCCGATGTCCTCGTACCAGTCCAGCTCCAGCGCGGTGGACAGGTCGTAGACCTCCGCGAAGGACAGGTCGGCGGGTCCGATTCCGGCCTCCTCGTACGCGGCATGCGCGATGGCGGAACGGAATACGCGCGGCGGCGCCTCGACCGCCACGGCGGAATCGGTCGCGAAGTCCGGGAGATCGAGCACGGTTTTCGGGAATGTCGGAGTGACCGTCGACAGCGCCCGGATGCGCACCGGATCGGCGACGCCGCGGCGTTTCGCGTACTCCGTCGACGTCAGCACCAGGGCCGCGCCGCCGTCACTGGTCGCGCAGATGTCCAACAGCCGCAACGGATCCGACACGATCGCCGACGCCGCGACCTCCTCCGCCGACACCTCCTTGCGGTAGCGGGCGTACGGATTGTTCAGCCCGTGCCTGGCGTTCTTCACCTTGACCGCGGCGAAATCGTCCAGCGTGGCGCCGTGCAGCGCCATCCGGCGGCGGGCGTACAGCGCGAAATAGATCGGGTTGGTGGCGCCGAGCAGATGGAAGCGCAGCCAGTCCGGATCGTCGCGGCGTTCACCGCCGACCGGTTGGAAAAAGCCCTTCGGGGTGGCGTCCGCCCCGACGACCAGCGCGACGTCGGTCAGCCCGGCCAGGATCTGGGCGCGCGCATTGGCGATGGCCTGTGCGCCCGAGGCGCAGGCGGCGTAGCTGCTCGAGATCCGCGCCCCCGACCAGCCGAGCGCCTGGGCGAAGGTGGCGCCGGAGACGAAGCCGGGGTAGCCGTTGCGGATCGTGTCCGCCCCGGCGATGTAGCCGACGTCGCGGTGGTCCACCCCGGCGTCGGCCAGCGCCGCCCGCGCCGCGACCAACCCGTACTCGACGAAATTGCGCCCCCACTTACCCCATTGGTGCATGCCCGCACCGAGGACGGCGATATCGCGTTCGTTCGCGTCAGGCATCGACGGGCCTCCACATCCACACCGTGTGCTCGGCTTCCTCGTCCTCGTAGAGCACACCGAGGGTCAGTTCGACCGGCATGCCGACGGCCAGATCGTCGACCGTGAGGCCGCGCACCACCTGCCCGAGAATCACCATCTGCTCGACCTCGAGCTCGACCGCCGCGACGACATACGGCTCGAAGGGATCGGGCGAGACATAGGGCGGGGGCGGCTTGTACCGGGCGTCCGCGTACGACCAGATCCGGCCCCGCGTCGAGAACAGGTACTCGGCCAGCTCGGAGCCGTCCTTCGGGCTCGCGCACCGCGGGTTGCGGCAGGCGAGGATGTTCCGCGGGAAATACGGTGTGCCGCACACGTCGCAGCGGCTCCCCACGAGACGTACCGCGCCGTCGTCCGCGGTGAACCAGTCGGCCACGGCGGGGCGTTGTTCTTTCTGCACGCACCCGACCGTATAGGAACACGTTCTATTTTGGGGCCGAAATCCGCTCCGGCGAAACGCGAACGGAGGTACATGTCTGCCAACCGGAGCACGCCCTCGACTTGTGACCGGCACCCCCTGTACGGAACCGGCGTGTCCATGATACGAAGGCTGTACGGGTCGATCTCGAGACCCACGGGATCGGCTCCCGCTGCTCGGCGGAACCGAGCGCCGCGACAAACGGGAGCGCACCATGCGCACTACTGTCGACAACTTCCTGACCCGCCCACGCACGACTGTCCCGTTCACGCACGAACCACCCGACGCCCGGGCCAGACTGCACGCCACCACCCGGCGCCGGGGCCGGGCCACGATCGTCTACCCGCGCGGCACGGCCGATGCCTACACGCTGCTGACGTGGAAACATCTGCTGCGCGAGGCCGCCGACACGACCGATCCCCCGGGCCCGCTCGTCATCGACACCGATCGGTTGGAATTCCTCAGCTGCCGGGCTCTGGCGGTGATCGCGGACGAGGCCGACCGGTGTCGCCGCCACTGCATCGACCTGCGCCTGGCCGGGTCCCAACCGGCCGTCGTCCGCCTGGTGGAAGCCGCCGGTCTGCAGGTGCGGCTGCCCGTCTATCAGGAAGTCGACGCGGCCACGCCCGCGCCGCGGTGACGGCGGGTCAGCGCGTTCGCCGCCCCGGTGGTCATGTGGAATCGTCCCGCGTGCGCCGCCGCGCGATCAGCAGCCAGGTCAGTCCGGTGACCGAGCAGACGGCGCAGACCGCGCCGACCGCCACGGTCCACGGGTACGCCGCCAGGATCAGCGCGACACCGACCACGCCCAGGACGACCAAGGCGATCCCCGGGATGCCGAATCCGGCCCTCAGGCCCACACCGCCGTAGGCGCGACCGCCGCCGGACGGCCGCCGCTCGTCGTTCTCCCGCCAGGCCGCGGGCTCACCTTGGGTACCGGGTCCGGTCATGGGGCACCTCCCTAGATCGTCGTGCGTGACCGCCGGTGTTGCGCCCGTACTACCCGCTTCGGCCCGGTCCAATCACACCGTTGCCGGCCGGAGGAGTTCCGGCGCGGCGGGGGTGCGATACTCCTGTGGCCGGTTCGGTTGCAGCAGAGTGAAGGAGTGGGGTCGTGGGCGCGTTCACCGTGGCGGAGGCGAAGGCGGTCTTCGAGAAGGTCGATGTCAGCGGCGACGGCTACATCACCCTCGAGGAGTACGCCAAAGCCGTCGAGGCGTACGGATTCTCATCCGAGTCGGCCAAGGAATCCGCGCTCGCGATCCTGGCGCGGACCGATCTGAACGGCGACGAGCGGATCAGCCTCGAGGAGTTCCTGACGCTGGTGAGCTGATCGGTCGGCTCACGACAGCCCCGCGTGCTCCTCGGCGTCGAAGCCCAGCCGCACGTCGTGGTCGATCTCGCCGCCGATGACGGTCACCCGCCCGGTGACCGGTGGATAACCGCGAGCCACCACCGTGTACTCGCCCTCGGGCAGGTCGGCCACCGCGTAGCGGCCATCCATATCGGTGCGGGCGGTACCGACGGCCGCGCCGGACCGGTCGAGCACGGTGACCTCGGCGTCGTACACCGATCCGCCGTCGGCGCGCACCGTTCCCGACAGCATCGCCATGGGCGCCAGCTCGACGTCGAAACGCAGGCGACCGCTGTCCGGCACGGTCAGCGTCGTCGCGGTGGGCCGCACCCCCGCGGCGACCGCCACGAGGGTGTAGGTTCCCGCCACGACGCCGTGGCAGGCGTATTCGCCGTCGGCCGCCGATACGGCGGCACCGACCACCTCGCCCCGCAGATCGGTCACCGTGACCGTGGCCCCGGCCACCGGCTCGCGCACGGATGTGCGTACCACGCCGGACAATTCGCCCGATCCCCGCAGCGTGAGGTCGATACGCTGCGCGCCGTCCACGGCGGTGACGTTCACCGCGGCCGGTTGATGCCGGTTCGCCGAGACGATCAGGACATAGGCGCCCGGCGCGGGCGCCTCGATGGTGTACGCACCGCCGCTGTCGCCGGTCGCACGCGAAACCTGGTGTCCGCGTGGATCGATCAGCGTCAGTGCCGCATCCGGGACAGGGTGCCCGTCCTCGCGGTGAACGCGCCCACCGATCGTCCGGCCACTCGCCGAGGCGACCTGCTCGGCCTCCTCATCCGAAACACGATGCGCACCACTGCCGTCCACGGCCGCCTGCCGACCTGCGAGCAGCGGCTCGGGGCCGGAGACAGCGGAGACAGCTTCGACATGGCCGGGCGCGGCGGCAGCGACCCGATCGCGCTGCTGCAACCCCCGCAGCCTCGTCCCCTCGACATCGATATCCGGCAGGATCCGGTCGAACCACCGCGGAATCCACCAGGACCATTTGCCCATGATCACCAGCAGGGCCGGGATCAGCACCATGCGCACCAGGAAGGCGTCGATGGCGACACCGGCGGCCAGCGCGAAGCCCATCGACTTGGCGGTGGCGTCGGTTTCCAGCAGGAAGGAGCCGAATACCGAGATCATGATGATCGCGGCCGAGGTGACCACCCGGGCGCCGTGGTGGTACCCGGCGATCATGGCCTCCTTCGGCGGCTTGCCGTGCACGAACTCCTCGCGCATGCGGGTCACCAGGAATACCTGGTAGTCCATGGCGAGCCCGAACACCAAGCCGATCAACATGATCGGCAGGAAGCTGACGATCGGCTGCGGATCGGAGATCAGGCCGAAGGCGCCTTCCTGGAAGATCAGCACCGTGGCGCCGAAGGTCGCCGCCATGGAGAGCAGGAAGCCCAAGGCAGCGGTGAACGGAACCAGGATGGACCGGAACACCAGGATCAGCAGCACGAAGGCCGCTCCGGCCACGATCGCCAGGTACGGGACGATCTTGCCGAGCAGGACGTGGTCCATATCGGCGTAGATCGCGGTGGTGCCGGTGATGCCGTATTCGAGGCCGTACCGCGCGAAGAGCTGACCTTCGGCGGCGCGCGCATCGCGCACGAGATCCTTGGTGTCCTGGTCGTTCGGCCCTGCCTTCGGGACGCCGGTGAGCATCGCGCCCAGCCCGTTCTCGCTGAGCCGCGGCGCCGTGACGTAGTCCATCTCCGGGAACGCCGCCAGCCGGTCGCGCAGCGCGGTGACCGCCACTTCGCGCTGTCCCGCAGGGACATTCGCCAGATCGGCGGCCACCATCAGCTTGCCGTTGCTGCCCTCGCCGAAGCCCTCGGTGCGAATGTCGTAGGCCTGCCGGACCGTCGAGTCGGTCGGGAAGCTGTCCTCGCCGGGCAGACCCAGCTGTAGATTCAACGCCGGGGTTGCCAGCGCGGCCAGCGCCGCCACGGCGATCGCCAGTGCGACCCACGGCGCCTTGCCGATCACGCGCGCCACGCGCATGCCGTTGGTGACCGAGGTGTCGTCCTCGGGGTCGTGCCGGGCGACCAACGGCAGCTTCGGTTTGAACAGGAAGCGGCCGAACGCGCCGAGCAGCGCGGGCATCAGGGTGACGGCCGTGAGCACGGCGAAGACGCCCGCGATGGCGCCGCCGAGCCCCATGAAGGTCAGGAACTTCACGCCGACGACGCCCAGCGCGCTGAGCGCGATGATCACGGTGAGTCCGGCGAACACCACCGCCGAACCCGCGGTGCCGACCGCGGTCCCGGCCGCCTCCTCCGGGGTGTCGGCGACGTTCAGTTCGTGTTTGTACCGCGAGACGATGAACAGGGCGTAGTCGATGGATAGGGCGATGCCGATCATCGACGCCAGAAACGTTGTGAAGCCAGGCACTTCGATGATCGAGGTACCCAGCATGATCACCGCGGTGGCGGCGCCCAGCCCGACGACGGCGGTGATGATCGGAACGAACGCGGCCACGATGGCGCCGAAGGCGATCACCATCACGACCAGCGCCACGCCCATACCGATCATCTCGGCCTGCCCGCTGGGCTGCTCCTGTTTCTGCGCGATGGCGCCACCCAATTCGACGGTCAGCCCCTGCTCGCGAGCGGGCCCGGCCACCTTGTAGGCGGCTTCCCGCTCGGCGTCGGTGATATCCATGGCCGAGCCGATGTCGAACGGCACGGAGAGCACGGCGACGGTGGCGGGGGCCGCGGTGTTCAGCACATTGAGCGGCGCACCCGAGCACGCCGCGGGGTCGGCGGTCTTCAGGCAGCCCATCCGCTCGGCCGCGTCGACCGGATTCATCAGCGTCGCAGCGTCTTTGTCGGTGACGAGCCGATGCCGGTCCGCGCCGTCGCCGATCGACAGCGCCTTCACATCGGCGATCAGCCTGTCGATGGCGGCGCGGTTACCCGGATCGGTCAGCTTCGTGCCCTCGGGCGCCCGGATGACGTAGTCGCCACCGACGGCGTCGATGCTGAACTGTTCGGACATGCCGGGGAACTGCTTGTCCAGGATTTCCGTCGCACGCTCGGACGGCAGCGACGGCATGCTGAACTCGTCGCTCATCGGCTTGCCGACCGCGAATCCGACGCCGGAGAGCAGAATGAAGAGCACGAGCCACATCGGCAGAACTATCCATTTGCGGCGGAAGGCGAACTTCCCCCATCGGTACAGATAGACGGACACGAGTGGGTGCTCCTCGAGCTGATCGGATTGCGCTGGGGTGAGGCCGTAGACAGCACCCGCCGCGGCCGCTCAACACGCGAACCGCCTCCATCGGACACCCTCTACCTACCGTGCGGCAGGTAGCCTACAGAGTCCTAAACGGAGGAGCAACCTCTATTTCCGAGCGCGCGTCCGGGAAGTACCGAGTCCGCCGGTAAGTTATCGGCGATTTCAAACAGACGTCCACCGCAGGATCGGCCCCTCAGGCACCACGAAGACATCCGCGTCTGCAGCCAGATCCGTTAAAGATCAATATGATCAGGCATATCACCAGCTCCGCGAAAGCCCGGACACCGCCCGCACCACCGTGTTAAGTTACTGACAATTCTCGCAAGACGCATTCGTTGTTCGGCGCGAGGATCAGCGCCGCCGCCTGTCCAGCGGCGGAACTCGACGAGGAGTAGCGACATGGATGGATTCGACAGGCGCCGTGTGTTGAAGGCCGGAGGACTGCTGGGCGCCGTCGGCGCACTGGCCATCACATCGCCCGCCCGGGCACAGCCGTGGAGCTGGTCGCCGGAGGGTTCGGTGGCGGGCAGCGGACCCGGCGCCGATCCGATGGGGGTGTGGGATCCCGACGCCGACCAGCTGGTGGCTTCGGTGCTCGACCGGGGCGACGCGCCCCGGGTCAACGAGCTGCTGAAGACCTGGACCAAGAACGGCCAACCCCTGCCCGCGGGCCTCCCGGCCGACGTGCGCGACTTCGTGGAGTCCGCCCGGCAGTTGCCGCGGTGGACCGAACCGGCCAAACTCGCCGCGGCCGTGGAGTTCAACGAGAAGCGCGGCACCTATCTCGGCATTCTCTACGCCATGGCCAGCGGCATGATGAGCACCGTCATTCCGAAGGAGGCGCGGGCGGTCTACTACTCCAAGGGCGGCCACGATCTGAAGGACCGCATCGCCAAGACCGCGAAGCTCGGCTACGACATCGGGACCCCGAACGCCTACGCCCCCGGCGGCGAGATGATCGTGACCTGCGTGAAGACCCGGCTGGCGCATTCCGGGGTGCGCCACCTGCTGCCCAGATCGCCGCATTGGGCGTACGTGGCCGACGAGGAGATCCCGATCAGCCAGCACGACATGATGGTCACGTGGCACAGCCTGTCCACCACCATCATGCGGAACCTGACGGCCTGGCGGGTGCCCATCCCGGCCGCGGAATCCGAAGGGTACCTGCACATCTGGCAACTGTGCGCGCATCTGCTCGGCATCCGCGACGAATACATCCCCAACTCCTGGAACGAAGCGAACGCACAGGCCGCGCAGGCACTGGACCCGTTCCTCGCCCCCACGCCCGAGGGCGTCAACCTGGCGGACCGACTCCTGCGTCTCGGGGTGAATCTCGACCTCTCCCTGCTCAGCAAGCCCATTCTCGGCGCGTTCACCCGCTTCGTCCTCGGCGACAAGATCGCCGACTGGCTGACCATCCCCCGCGAGCCGGTGTGGAGCCCGCTGCTGCAGGTGAGCTGGGGGCCGTTCATCGCCGTGCGCGAAGGCGTGCTCGGCGCCGTCCCGCCCACCCAGGAGGCCTACTGGCTCTTCGACGAGTTCCTGCGCCAGTTCACCCTCTACTACGCTGCCGAACTACGCATGCCGATCAGCATCCAGATCCCGCTGATGAACCGGGATATGAGCCAACCGCCACGCTGACCCGAAGAACGATCGAGGCCATCGCCTACCTGAATGCCAAACACCTTGCGGCCCGGATGAACCGGTAGCACCGGCCTTCTCACCCTGGGTACGCGGCGAACGTCGCACATTCTCGCGCCAAACGTATGTGAACCGTTGTTCTCACGGAGGCGCGCTGATCGAGGATCCGGGTCCACAACACTGCGAACCCAACTCGAACCGTAACGGCCGAAGGACGGGGCGGCCGGGCCTACCCAACCTTCTTCCTCCCGCGGCTGTCGTACCCGATAGCCGACGAACGGAAGAAGGAAACGATGGGCAAAGTAGTGAAACTCGTGGCGGGCGTCCTGCTCGGACTGTTCGTCCTCGCGGGGGGCGTCATCACCCTCACCCTGAGCGAGGTCAAATGCGGGGCCGAGGTCATGAGCCCGGGTGACCGCTGTGAGGAAACCTCGCGCAGCGGGAGCGTGGAGTATCGAAGCTACGAAGAGCAGAAGCGATCCAAGAACACTACCGCGGGCTGGGTCACGATCGGCGTGGGCTCGCTCATCCTCGTCGCATCCGGTGTCGGGATGACCCGCAGGCTGACCTCCGGTCGGCAACGGCAGACGCCGCCGGCGCCGCAACAATCCCGGGTCGGATGAGCACGGCATCGAACGCGCCGGACGACGTGGCCGAGCTGGAACAGCAGGTCGGGAACGCGATCGTCGACATTGTCGGAGACCGGGGGTGGCGCCGGGTCGACCTGGTCAGCCGGATGACGGTACCGGTGCAGGAATTGGTTCTGACCATGTTTCGAGACGATGGTTCGACCGTCGCCGTCGCCGCCCCCGTCGAGTTGAACAGGCCCCTCGCGAGGTTGCGCGTCGCGCTCTACCGAGTGGATCCCGCACGCGGCGCCTGGCTCTCGGCGCGGTTCACGATCGAGTCCTCGGGCACGTTCTTCCGCAGCTACAACCAGGACTACGAGCCGGACTGGAACCCGCCGCTCGCGGACTCGGACTACGTCGCGGACCTCGAGATGTTCCCCAGGGAGCTCGAGTACACGCCCGAATGGCTGCTCGACAAACTCCCCCGATGGAAGGACCGTCCGACTCCCCCGGACCAGGACAGCACGGAGCTGGCACCGCTGAATCCGGTGCAGATCGGTGAGCTGGTCGGCGGTTTCCGGAATCACCTGAGGCATCGCGCGCCCGCCGATTGGCTGCAGATGTTCGTCGACTTCCGTTCGGTGGGCTCCTATGTGGAGACCAGAGCGCAGGTCATTACCGTCTTCGGAAACGCTGTCGACTGGGAGCCGCCCGAGGCCGCCGCCTTCTTCACCGACTTGCGGCGCGACATGTACACGAGCGGAGAAGGAACGTGGACCTCGGTCGAACTCCATATCGTCGTCAACGGTAAGTACAGCGCCGAGTACGGCTGGTACGACGAGCCCGACTGGGACCATGTCCCGCCCGGCGATGCTTTCAGGGACGAACTGGCGATGTATCCGCGTGCGGCGGACCGCGTACCCGCTTGGCTCAGCGCCCGCGCCGATTCGACAGCGTAGGAGCGGCAGCAATGCAATCGTTATCAGCGCAACCGCTCCGGGCCGCGACGCCCGGTGGTAACCTCACCGCACACCGTGTCGCATCTCGACCGGTACCGAATCGGCCTCGAGGGGATTGACGCCTCGGCTTTCGTCCTATCGGACTCGATCAAATGAGGTAGTAGCGATGAAGCATGTCGTGATACAGGTGCGCGAGTCATGGTCGCCGTGACCGTGGGCGACCCCGCGGGGCGGACGGGCCCGGGGCCGTCCGACGATTTCGTGGGTCGTGAGCAGGAGCTCGACACGATCGTCACGCTGCTGCTGCGCGGTACGCGGCTGGTGACCTTGGTCGGGCCGGGCGGGATCGGGAAGACGCGGCTGGCGGCGAAGGCGTCACAGCGTCTGGAGAAGGCGCGGCACACCCCCGTGCACAGCGTCCGCCTCGCTGGCTTGGCTCCGGACAGCGACGCGGCGGCGGTCGAGGAGGAGATCGTCCGGTCCGTGGTAACGACGGACTACTCCGGTCGCTCGATGTGGGAGGCGCTGGCCGCCACCCTGACCACCGCCGACGCCAAGGGCCGGGGCGCGCGCGTGGTGCTGGTCGTGGACAACTGTGAACATGTGCTGACCGGCGTCGGAGTGATGATCGAGCGAATGCTGGAGGCGATACCTGGACTGTGCATCGTGGCAACCAGCCGCGAGGCGATCGGATGGGTGGACGAGCGACTGCTGGTCGTGCCTCCGCTGGCGCCGCATCAAGCGCTGACGCTGTTCCGGTATCGGGCCGAATTGGCCGGTCGGCCCCTCGGCGGCCCGGACGACACGGCCGTGGCCGCGCAGATATGTCGGCAAATGGACTATCACCCCCTGTTCATCCGTCTCGCGGCGGGTCGGCTGGCGCGTCAGCCGTTGCGCATGATCCTGCGGCAGGCCGACAACGGCAGCGACCGCCGTCTGAACTGGCCACCGGGGCCGGTCTTGGGCAGTGAGGAGCGACATCGCAGCATCAATGACGTCATCGGCTGGTCCTACGACCTGTGCGGCGATAAGGAACAGGCGCTGTTCGACCGGCTGTCGGTCTTCGCGGGCGGCTTCGACGTCGATCCGGACGCCGACCACGCACCGGTGCTTCCCGTCGGCGCCGACCTGGACGCGATTCGGCATATCTGCGCCGATCCCGAGGGGGACCGCGGCGACCGCGTGAGCGTCCCGGGCACGGAGATCGAAGACCTGCTGGAGCGGCTGGCGGATCAATCGTTGGTGGTACGCCACATCACGCCGACCACGGTGCGGTACTCGCTGACGGAGAACCTTCGCGTGTACGCGCAGCAGCAACTGAGGCGGCGGGCAAGCGATGGAACCGACGTGGCCGCGGCCCTCGCCGAGCGCCATGCCGACTACTACCGCGACAGGATACGAGATGCGGCGGCACGCTATTTCGGCCCGGAGGAGGAAGTCCTGATCGACTGGGCCGCTGCCGCGTGGAACAACATCATCCTGGCGATAGAGCGCAGCCTCGTTCCCGGCGGCGACGCGCGACGCGGCCTGGAGATCTGTGCCGGGCTGCTGGTGCTGCGGCTGCCCTTCGTCAAAGGATCGTTCCGGGAGATGCGGTCGCGGACCGAGCGCGCACTCGAGGCGACCCGGAACCTGCCGTCGCAGCCGAACGAGCTGCGCGTCACGGCGATGGCCCTGCTGGTGTGGATCATGTTGTGCCAAGGCGAAATCGGCGATGCGGAGCAGCTGCTGGACGCGAGTGTCCACGCCTGTCTTCCCGATCCCGGGCACGCCTGGCGCGCGGTGCCCGAGGAGGATCTCGGCCTCCCCGCCGTCGTGGATTTCGCCTGGGGGGTGGAACTTCTCATAGCCCGGAAAGATCCGGCCGCCGTCGCGGTTCTACAGCGCGCACAGCAGAAATTCGAGCAGGCGGGCAACGCGTCAGGGTCCATTCCGAGTCAGCAGTTCGCGGCGCTCGCCGCTGCCCTGCTGGGTCCCGTGGAGCAAGCGCGCGAGCTGTCCCGGCAATACCTCGATCGGGTCACCTCGGCGGGCGTTTCCTGGACCAGATCATGGGCGCAACTGACCTGGTCGATCGCGCTGACGAGGAACGGCAACCCCGGCGAGGCCCTGGCGCTGCAACGGTCGGTGCTCGCCGATCTGGTGCCCCTCCGCGAACGATGGGGCTCGCTGTGGGCAGTCGAGTTTCGCGCGTGGTCGCTGGCGCGGGTCATCACCGATCCCGCGAGCCGTCCGGCCGATCGACGCACAACCGCCGCGATCGCGACCGAGATCGCGCTGCTTGCGGGAGGCGCCCGCAGGCTTCGCACCCGACTCGGCGTCGATCTGCGGCAGCTCGGACCGTTCGCGGACCTCTCCGCCGAGGCCGTCCGGGCCGCCGAACCGGTGCTCGGCGCCGAAACATACGCCGCCACCGAGGCGCGCGGGGCACAACTTCGGCCCGAGCTGAACGAGGTCCACCATCTGGCGATGGGCACGTTGAACTCCCGCAAGCGCGCGGTACTGCTCGGGAGTGTGGACAACGGGCACCCCAAATGGACCGCTCTGACCGCGGCGGAGCAGGACGTCGCGGTGTTGGCAGCGGCGGGATGGACGAATTCGGCGATCGCCGCACGGCGTGGCAAGTCGCGGCGGACCGTCGACGCACAAGTCGCGGCGATCCTGCAGAAGTGGCAGATCCCCTCCCGCGCCGACATCGCGAGATTCGTTCCACACGATAGGGCCGAGCCGAATAACGCATAACACAACAGCTTCGAGGCAATCGGCCTCCGGCACCCTCCTCGCCGAAGCCGATGACCTACCGATGCGTAAACGCACACCTAGGTAATCAATCTGAAGGCCGTCGGTGGCGGGTACCGGCAGCGGGTCGGCAGAGAGGTGTGAGCGGTGGTTTGTTGTCTGTTGCTCGGTGGGTTGGTGTTACTGGGCCCGCGAGTCATGCGGCTGTGGAAACCGTTTCGAGGCAATCACTCCCGATCTGCTCCTGCGGTCCCTCCCGAGGTCGGCACGGCACGCGATCTGGTTGTCACCACGTCCATCCCGCTCACGGTGCCGGGGCGCCCGTGACGAGCGCTCCCGGTCCGACACCGTCGGCCCGCTTGCGAGGTCCCCTGACCGCGCGATGGTTCCGGCGAACCCTGGCCGTGACCGGAGCGGTGTGGGTGCTCGCGGCGGCCGGTCCGGCGCTGTGGGGACTTTCCGCGCCGTGGCGGGCGTTCGGCGCCGGACTCATCATCCCGGGCGCCGGACTGATCGTCGCCGTGCCGCCACTCGACCACTCCATCGCTCCGGTGACACTCGCCGGGCACATCGCAGTGATCGTCGTGGAGCTCGGAGTGGCGGCGTGGGCGCTGCGGCGGCAGCGAACGGTGGTGTGGGCCATGGTGATCGCCGGTGGCGCGCTGCTCTCGGCGGCGGTCCCGACCGTACCGCAGGCCGTCGTCCTCGCCGGACATCTGCTCGCCTTCGCCGGTGTTCTCGCGGCATCCGGTTGGGCCTACATGTTCCGATGCATCGCGCGGTCGGATTACGTGACGCTGCCCGCGATCGTGCTCGTCGCCGCGGCCGCCGCGGCCGCGATCGCCGACCACCACGGGGGCGCGCCCGGCCCATTCGGATGGTTCCCGTGGGCCGCGCTGACCGTCGCCGTGCTGCTCACGGGTGCGACGGTGGCGCGGGAACAGGTTCGGCACCACGCCGGGCTGCGCGTACGAGCCGAACGCGAGCAGTTTCTCCAGCAGCGGCGCGGTGCGGCGCGCACCAACCCGATCCCGCTGCGGCGCCTCGGCGGCACACCACCGGTCTCGGAGGCGAGCGCGGACCAACTCGCCCTGGTCCGCCATCTGCTCGGCATCGCCCTGCAACCGCTCGACCGGTGGGACGGCTTCGACGACGAGGGGCCCGGTCCGCTACAGCAATACCGCTACCAGCTCAACGCCCTCGGCTGGGCACTGTCGATGCACAACTACGTCCATGCGCCCGCGGTGCGCGGACCGCTGCACACCGCGCAGTCGAACCTGTTCGCCAGGCTGCAGGATCCTACCGCCTGGGGGTACTGGTACTGGCAGAACCTGTTGGGCAACTGGGACTTTCGCCGACGCCGAGCCGACCCGATCGATGTCCGGCAGAACATCATGTTCACCGGGTACCTGAACCTGCAGCTGGCGATGTTCGAGCAGGCCACCGGTGATCATCGTTACCGCGCCCCCGGCGCGCTGCGGTTTCGATGGCCATCGGATCGATCGACCGCCTACGACCGCACCGCGATCAATGCGATGGTCGTCCGGAACTTCGACAGTGAACTGTGCCTGTGGCCGTGCGAGCCACTCCCGATCGGCCGATCGCGCACTCGCGGACTCGTGTTCCCGTACTGCAACGCCGTCAGCGCCGCGGGGGTCGCCATCACGGATGCGCTGTGCGGCACCAGGCACGCGGCCGAGATCGCCCCCCGCCTGCAGTACGCACTGGATACCGAATTCACCGCCGCCGACGGGGATCTCGTCACCTTTCTCGTCTCCGGGCTGGGACTGACGGCGCGCGCCTTCCGGGGACCGACGACGACGGCCGGAATATCCGCGTTCCTGGCGCCCCTGCTTCCCGAACTCGCCTGGCGCGCATGGGAAATCCTGCGGCACGACTGGCTCGAAACCGGTCGCTATCTCGAATCCGGCTCGGCGGGTGCGGAATCCCCGACGGCCGAGGACTGGGGCTCGCGGGCGCCGACGAACGCCGAATCGCTGGCCGCGGCCATGCTGCTCGCGCAGGAATGCGGCGAACCGGACTGGCAGGCCGAGCTGTGGCGCGCGGCGGTAGCCCAGCTGTCCTTCACCGAGTACGAAAATGGCTCGGGCAGAATGAGTTTCACCACCGCATCGGTACACGCCAACGGCATGCTCGGGTTGGGCGGGCTGGGGCGCCCGTTCGCGTTGGCGGACATGATGTCGTCGAAGCGGCCGCCGGAATGGGACAGCGGGCCCCGGATAGCGGAACTGCCACACCCCGAGGTGCTGGTGGCGACGGCCGTCACCGACGGCGAGGGCCTGGACGCCGTGCTCCGACGCGGACAGCGCCCGGGTCGCTTCGCCCTCGTCCTGGACCAACTGCAACCCGGGCGGGTCTACGCCGCGCACGGCGCGCGCGAAGGCCGCGTGCGCGCCGACGACCGCGGTATCGCCCGCCTCGTGGTCGACCTGCACGACCGCACCGCCATCGAAGTGAGGCCCGAATGACCAGCTTCCCCACCGACCTCGACGGACCCCGCCAAGCCCTGTACTCGCCCGGGTTCGCGACCGATCCACACGACGCCTACCGGCGGATGCGGGAACGGTTCGGTTCGATGGTGCCGGTCGAATTGGCCCCGGGAGTGCCCGCCACCCTGGTCATCGGCTACCGCGCGGCCGTTCGCATCCTGCACGACCCGGAGCGCTTCCCGGCCGACCCGCGCGCCTGGCAGCAGCACATCCCGGCCGACTGTCCGGTGAGACCGCTGCTCGAGTGGCGCCCCAACGCCATCCGCACCGCGGGCGCCGAGCACCTGCGGTACCGGCAGGCCAACGTGGCCGCCATCGCGGCCGTCGACCTGCACGGGCTGCACAGCGTGGTCGAAACTATCGCGGTTCCCCTCATCAACGGCTTCTGCGAGAAGGGCACGGCCGACTTGCTCGCGGAGTACGCGACACCGCTGGCATTCGCCGTGATCAACACCATGCTGGGCTGTTCGCCGGAGATCGGGCAGCGCGTCGCCACCGGCATCATGGCGATGTTCGAGGGTGACGACGCCGCGCAGGGCAACGCGATGCTGATCGCGGCACTGACCGAATTGGTCGCCCTCAAGCACGCCGAGCCCGCCGACGACATCACGACACGACTGCTGCGGCACCCCGCCGCCCTGAACGATCAGGAGATCGTCGAGCAGTTGGTGCCGCTCTACGGCGCCGGTGTCGAGCCGGTGCTGAATCTGATCACGAACACCCTGCTGTCGATCCTTACCGACGAGACGTTCGCCGGAGGCGTTCTCGGCGGCAGCCTGTCGACCCGCGACGCCCTCGACGGGGTGCTGTTCACCGACCCGCCGATCGCGAACTTCTGCATGACCTACCCGCGCCAGCCGATCCTGATCGATGACGTCTGGCTGCCTGCCCATCAGCCCGTTGTCATCAGCATCTCCGCCTGCAACAACGACCCGACCGTCAGCGCCGGTGATCGCACCGGCAATCGCTCCCACCTGTCGTGGGGCGCCGGACCACATGCCTGCCCGGCACGGCAGGCCGCGTATCTCATAGCCCAGGACGCGATCGATCAACTTCTCGACGCGCTACCGGATGTCCGCCTTGCCGTCCCCCGCGAGGCGCTGACCTGGCGGCCCGGCCCTTTCCATCGCGCGCTGGCGGCACTGCCGGTGGCCTTCCCGCCGTCGCAGCCTGCCCGACCATAGTCAGCCGCGTATGGACGACCGCCAGAAGCAGCGCGATCACTGCGCTCGGCAGGATGTAGAGGTAGACAACGACCTGTGGTGGTGACGCCGAATCGGAAGCGAACGCGGACAGGATGAAGGACGATCCGACCAAACCCGCGAGTGCGGCCGCCACGGTCCACGCGGTCGCGCGCCGCGGCACGACGAGAGGTATCAGGCAAAGCAGAAACGGGACAGCCAGAATTACCGCGGTCGAATTGCCGTAATGGTCGATGATCGACTCGTCGCACCGCGCCCATGTGTCGATTCCCTCGGTCGGGAGGATTCCGAGTTCGCACGAGGTGATCTGCAGCATGGGTTCCGAAGCCGCGAGGAAACCGACGGCGGCGGTAAAGGCCGCCAGGAACGCCCACCCGAAACGAACGAATTTCATAGGTGATCCTCCGCTCCCGAGGCGTGGCTCGGCCCCTTCTCGTCGAGGCGCCGCAGGCGATCGTTGAGGTACCGCTGTTCGGGGACGCTGGCGGTGAGTTGAGCGGCCCGTCGATAGCTGGCGGCGGCGGCCGTCCGGTCGCCGATCCTCTCCATCAGGTGCGCGTGCACCGCGTGGGTGCGGTGATGACGCCGCATGGACGGATTGTCGAACAGCGGGGTCATCAGGTCCAATCCCTGCCGAGGGCCGAGGGCCATGCTGACGGCGACGGCCCGGTTGAGCGTCACGACCGGGCTGGGCGCGACGCGGTCGAGCATGGCGTAAAGGACACAGATCTGCCGCCAGTCGGTGCTCTCCCACGTGGGCGCCTCCGCATGCACGGCGGCGATCGCCGCCTGCAACTGGAACCGGCCGATATGGCCGCGGGGCAGGATCCGCTCCAGGATGCCCACCCCTTCCGCGATCAGCTCCCGGTCCCACCGGGAACGGTTCTGTTCGGCCAGCGGGACCAGGCTGCCGCCCTCGGTGCGGGTCGCCGCTCGGGAGTGGGTGAGCAGCATGAGTGCCAGCGCTCCCGCGACCTCGTCGTGATCCGGTATCGCACAATGCAATTGACGGGTGAGCCGGATCGCTTCATCGGTCAAGCTCCGATCCACCAGTGCGCCACCGGCAGAACGCGTGTGGCCCTCGGTGAACAGCAGATGGCACACATCGAGCACGGACGCGATGCGGCGGGGCAGGTCCGATCGGCTCGGGAGTTCGAACACCGCACCGGCCGACCGCAGCGTCGACCGGGCCCGGGTGAGACGTTGGGTCATGGTGCGTTGCGGAACGAGGTAGGCGGCGGCGATCTCGCCGGTTCCCAGTCCGCCGACGGCATGCAGGGTCAACGCGACCTGTGAGGAGCGGCTCAGGCTCGGATGGCAGCACAGCACGAACATCCGCAGCATGTCGTCGCTGTCGGTCGTCACCTCCAGATCCGCCGCTGGCGCCAGATACGAGTCACCGGGCTGCGCGGCGGCCGCCGCCTCTTCGCGCCCCGTCCGGGCGCGGTCGGCGCGCAGCCGGTCGATCAGTCGCCGCGACGCCACGGTGATGAGCCAGGCCCGCGGATTGGCGGGCGCCCCGTCGCGTTCCCACTGCTCGGTGGCCGCTTCGGCCGCTTCCTGTGCGGCGTCCTCGCAGACTCCGAGATCGCCGTGTCGGCGCAGCAGAGCGGCGAGGACGTGCGGCGACTCCCGCCGCCACACGTCCTCCACCACCCGGTTGCTCACTGGTCGTCGCCGCCGGGCCACATCGCGGGCCGCAGTTCGACGGTCTCACCCGGGCCCGCGAACTGTGCGGCGATCTCCTCGGCCCGGGCGTGGTTTTCCACGTCGATCAGGAAGAACCCGGCCAGATGCTCCTTGGCCTCCGAATACGGCCCGTCGGTCACCAGCGGCTTTCCGTCGCCCCACCGGTACAGCCGGGACGACTCGGGCGCGGCGAGGGCCTCCCCCGTCAGCAATTCACCCTTCTCGTGCATCTCGCCGAGCAATTTCTCGAAATCGGAATTCACCCGGCCCCGCTCTTCCTGCGACATCGCCCGGTATTCGGGCAGGTAGTCACTCGTCGGGTGCCCCCAGGGCTGAGGATTGGAGTGAATGAGGATCACATACTTCATCACGGCTCCTTCGTGATCGTGGATGCGCCCGGATGACCCATCCTTACCTGAGACGTCGGAGCCGACGCCGCGATGTCGACATGCGCGACCCGCAGGCATCGTAGGAGTGCAGGTTCCACAGGAACCCCGCGTTCCGTGCCCGCAGCGGTGCGCCAGAACAGTCCCCGTGTCGCACACCAGTACAGACACGTGCGACTCCGAAAAGGTTGGGCCACTGTGTCGCATACCCATCGGTTACCGATGCCTCGGGGCACATGTCTGGTGACAATCGCCTCGAGATATGTACCATGCCCCGGAGGGGAAACCACTTGACGCTGACACCGATCGAGCAGAACGAGCTACTCGGAGAAATCACGACGACACTCCTCACGGTGGCGCCGACGGGCTGGCAGCGGCTGGTTTTCGACTTCAGGGTCATCGGGCGACATGCGAGCCCGGCCCTGGCAGCCAAGCTGGCCGACGGCTCGATCCAGCAGGTGGGCATTCCGAAGGAGGTCTCCAAGCCACTCGCCCGGCTGCGCAGGGGAATGTATATGGAAAGACTCGGCACATGGTTCACACTCAGCCTGGTGATAGACCCGCCCGCGACCTTTCACGCGGAATTCGACCGGGACTCGAAGCCCGGTTTCCCGGCCCCGCTCGCCGCTGACCAGTATGCATTGGAGTTGGAACGATTCCCCCGCAGCGACGAGAACCTGCCGGAATGGTTCCGCAGTAAGCTCCCACCGCATTTCCTACGGGGCACCCGCCCCGGGAGGTGAGCGCGCCTCCCCCGTGATCGACGGGCACCCCGCAGCCCGTCGATCACGCCCACAGACTGCGGCACGGCAGCGGGGGGAAGTTGCGGCCGGTGGCGGCGTCGATGGTTACCGCCGCGCCGAACTGTGCCGCGGCCGCGGCGAATCGCACGGCTATGCCACGCTCGTCCTGGTAGTCGAGCTCGACGAGTGGATTCTCGAACCGAACGTGAATATGGCACGGGTTCGAGTGCTGTTGCGGGCCCTCGACAGCATCGTGGCCGCTCGGATCGTACATCTGCCCAATTCCGGTTTCTCGCTTCGCTTCCACGGCATCACCGCTGGTGGTGCGCCGCTAGCACCAGACTCGCCGTATAGGTACACCCACCACATCGGTATGCGCGCGACCATGATCCGTGGACCCGAGCATCTCGTAGGCCCGCAGATAACGTAACGTCATACATTGAGCCACTGGTTGACGGTATATTGTTGCGAGCGAGAGCAGGCGGCACCGCGACGTCGGCGCGGCCACCCCATCAGCCAGATAAGGATCGCCATGCAGAATGACGCGGCTGTGCAGATCGACGCCATCATCGAGCGACTCGCCGCCAACCATCCGGAGGTCCCCTCGGCCACCGTCGCGGCGACCGTCGAGCAGTTCCGCGAACAGTTCTCCAACTCCGCGGTCAGGGATTTCGCCCCGCTGCTGGTCGAACGCTGCGCGGAACGGGAGCTGTCCGGCATACCTCCCAGACGCCTGCGACGACGTTAGGACGCCACAGCCCCGACGCCTGCGGGCCGACCGTTACGGATCGCCGTCTTTCCGGTTGGGCTCTCCGCGCGGAGCAACTCCCGGTACAGGTACGCGATGGTCCGGGTGGCGGAGTCCTGTTGGTGCTCAGGCGTGTTCGTGAGGTGGTCGAGTAGGTCACCGGCACGCAGGTAGAGCTGGTCCAGCGCGTCGAGATAACGGCCGTCGGTCCATCGAACGCGCGCTTGCGCGCAGCGGCGCAGCAGCACCACGTCGGCGGGCGGATGGTGGCCGTGGTTCGGTCGCCCCCGCGGTGTGTGCAGCCAATGCATCTCGGCAACGAGGAGCCCGGGCAGCAGGACTCGGAGCATGATCTCGTCGGCGTCGACGACCGCGGGTCGCCGCTCGTGCTCCGCGACAATCGCCAGCGCCCGCGCGATACCGGCCAGCTCCTCGAACGTCGAGCTCGACATCCAGGGCCGCAGCCCGAGATGGTTCGCCCGCTGCTCGAGCTCGGTCGCGGTCGGCAGCACCACGTCACGGCGGGCCGAGGGTCGTCGCGGGTCGTACACCACCCGGGCGATATCGCCCAGAATCGACCACCACAGTTGGAAATTCAGCTCCACGTGCCCCGCCGGCGCCACCTGCTGGTGGCCGGGTGGAAGCGCCATCACGGCCGCGCGCTCGGCCAGGTCCGGCGCGGTCAGCATCCCGAGATCCACGCGAACACCGTTGTCGCGCAGGAACGTCAGCATCCACCACAAGACGTAGGGCTGCAGCCACTGGCGGCCTTGGGAACCCGCGTAGGAATCCCGGAACAGGTGAATCAGCCGGTCGGGGCGGCTCAATTCGTCTCCCCGCACAGTGACGGCACGGCGCGGTGGGAGCTCGCCGATCCGGAGCCCTGATTCGCCGTGCGACGGCGGAGTATCGGAGCCCCCGCGCCGCGCCGGTCGCACGGTGCACAGCGAGAGGATCGAGACGGCCGCCCACGTGCCCTCCAAGAGCAGGAACCCCCAGTCGTGGCCGTGGACCGCGAGTGCGGCCAGCAGCGACGACCCCGCCGCGTTGGCGGCGAGGTAGCCCACCGACGAGTCGTCGGTCAGGCCTCGCTGCGCGGCGATGAATCCGCTGAGAAGCAGTAGCGCCCCGGCGATCTGGAGAAGCTGGCTCATCGTCGTGCCCCTTCCCGAGCTGGCTCGGCGGGTCGTACGGACTCGCTCGGACGAGCGAGACCGGCGAACTGGGCGGTGAGCACGAGCATGATCCCGATCAGCTGTGCGAGCCGGAGGTGCTCGTGGGCGAATGCCCACCCGAGGGCGGTCGCGACGACCGGACCGAGCAGCATCAGCCGCGACGCCGTCGTCGCCTCGACGCCGCGCAGCAGTCCGCCGAAGAACAACGCGAAGGCGGTCGCCGTCGCCGCCGCGGAGAGCCAGACGGTGGCGCTCAGCTGTCCTGTGGTCAGCATCGGCGGCGCGCCGTCGGTGAGCACGGCTACCGGCAGCAGAACCAGACCACCCGCGATCATCTGCCACGCGATCGCGCTGAGCGGGTGGACTCCTGTCGGCACCGCCCACCGACGGGTCAGCACCATCCCGCACGCCGAGAGCACCGCCAGGGCGGCCGAGGCCGCCACGCCGACGGCATCCAGCGCCGTCTCGCCCTCGAAGACGAGCAGCGCCACTCCCGCCAACCCGATCGGCGGCGCCCAGAAGTCCCGCGCGCTCACGCGCTGCCCGAGCACCACCAGCACCAGCGGGACGACCAGGCACTGCGCGGCGGCGATGGTGGCCACGACCGCGCCGGGCAACCGATGGGCGGCCACGGCCTGCAGCGCGAAGAACCCGCCGAAATTCAACGTACCCAGCAACAGCGACCGCGCCCACCAGACACCTGTGGGCAATGCCGGGCGAAGCATGAACAGCAGCAACCCCGCGGGCAGGACGCGGTAGGCCGCGTTCCACACCGCCGTATCGGGCAACTGAGCGATCATGAGAAACGCCGTGCCGAACAGACACGGCCCGACCGCCGAGGAGAGCAGAGCGGTGTCGGGTCGCTGACCGGCCAGGCGACTACCGAACGCGGGTACAGCGTGTCCACTGCCGACAGTCATCGAACGACCGCCGCACCATCGGGCGGCAGCACCGCCGACGATGGCGGTATCGGATCGAAAAGCGCTGCACGCCCGGCATTTCCGCGTCTGAGCAGAGCACTCAGAGCTGCGGGACTCCCGGACAGAGCCGCCCCCGCGGACAGCACATCAGCGGCCACCTCGGACAGTACCTTCGATACCTCGACAGCATTCGCGCGCATTATCGCGGTCCACAGGTCGGCGTCACCGGCGGCAATTCGAGTCGCGTCGCGGATACCGGCGCCGCACAGTCGGAGGACGGACGTGTCGGCCCCGGCGAGCCGAGCGGCGAGCAGCGCCGAAACCAGATGCGGGACATGTGATGTGCGAGCGACCGCGCGGTCATGATCGGCAGGCGCCATCAGCACCGGGCGGCCACCAGCCAGGACGACGAGGTCCTGGATCGAACGCAGCACATCGGCCCGGGTTCCGGCGACCGGGGTGAGCACCCAGACCCGGCCATCGAACAGCTCGGCCGATGCCGCCACCGGACCCGAACGCTCGCCACCGGCCATCGGGTGACCGCCCACGTACGTGGCGAGGTCGCAGCGGAGCCGTTCGGCCTCGGCCAACGGAGCCGACTTGACGCTGGCGACGTCGGTGTACAGGCGCGAGAGTCCCCTCGTCTGATATTCGGCCAAGACTGCCGCTACCTTGTCCGGCGGGACCGCTATCACCGTGAGGTCCACGGCCGCGGGCGGCAGCCCCGGGACTCCGGCTCCCCGCGCCGCGGCCGCGGCCACCGCGGCCGGATCGGTGTCGTGGAGGTAGGTGTCCACACCCTGTCTGCGCAGCGACAGCGCGACCGATGTACCGATCAGTCCGGTCCCGATCACCACCACCGAGCGGACGGGTATGTCGTCGACCGCGGTGGCACGTGACCTGTTAACGGCAATGCCAGTTTCCTCGATATCCATCGCGAGACCCTCATCTGTTTGCGATGCATTCTCGGGCGACCGAGTGCGCCCGAACACCGGGAAAATTACACCGCCCGACCCGGGACTGTCAGCGCTGTCGAGAAAATCATTCGGTATGTCGGTCCCGATTACCTATCTATTACCGATCCGGCCACCCAGCCGTAGGTATACTCCATACCCTCTCGCTATCGTTTCCGCAGGAACGAGGATGCGGACTTGCCGCGAAGTTCAGCGCGAAAATGGTAGTAGATCAAGGGTTTCGAGGCGCTATCAATGCACGAAGCTCTTCAATGAGATCTTCTACATCTTTCGGACCGAGTGGGACACTCTCGATCCGACTCAGCGCGGTATTCTTGTTTTCGGGTGTGAATACTTGCGTAGCGGTGACCAGATCCGGACTCTTGAGAAAAAGAGTGAGAACCTTGGGCGTGCGGGGGCGCACCGAGTGAATATCGGTAGGCCACCGCATGAAAAGCTTTCCAGGTTTATGGACAACCGTCTCGAACGGCACCAATCGCACGCCCGCCTCATCGGGGTCGCCCGCGCCGGGACCACCCCGGAATATCCTTCTGACGTAGGGCCCTTCACGCAGGCCGGCGGGCGATCCGGGAAACTGCCTGTACCTTATTTCCTCGAGATCCCCCACCAACGCCTCGGAGGCGAATCTCCACATATGCGAGTGCGGATTCTCGGCCACATGTTGCTTTTCGTGGTAGCCGTGCAGCCGCAGACTTCCCAATCCTTCGAGTCCTTCGATCACAATCTTGAAGAATCCGTTGTCATGGATATAGGATCTATTCGATATCCTCACCAGGATATCGTTGTCCAAGAGTATCTTGCCGAGGTATTCGCGCAGAAATTCAGGATTGCTGCGCAGGACCGTCAAGGCGGCTTCCGTATCCGGCACGCCATTCTTGGCGCGGCTACTCGCAAGGGCGAACTTCAGCAGATCTTCGGCGCGCAGTCCGTCCGGCACCCTAGGAATCAGGATATTTCGTTCCGGTGTGTACAGTTGCGGCGTGGGCGTCGATGACGAACCACGGTCCACCCGAGCAGCTTCGACTCGCCTGTCCGGCCGAGTGTGCTGTGACCAGGGCGTTGATTTTCTCGGCGACGGCGGCACGGCGTCCGCAGCCGTGCCGCCGCTATCGGCTGCCGATAGCGGCGGGAAGACCGCCGGGCCGGACAGGGGAACTATTTCGCCCGAGGGGTCATATTTGACGACGGCAAGGCGATTCCCCCTGGGCGGAATGGCAGTATCCGCCGGGCGCCGACCGTAGGTATACGCACTGTCGACATCATCGGCGGTGTTGTAGAACACGAGTTCTTTCGGGCCTTGCCCGCGGGACAATACCGCCGTTCCGGCCGAACGCGAAGGGTCCATCGGCGACGCCTCGATATCGGAGGGCCAGTGCACCACGGCATAGGCCGTCCCCGGAGGCTCGGCCGCCAGTCGCTGCTCCAGCAATGCCCAGTCGGCGATCTCACGAAAGAAGCCATCCGCGGCACGCGGCGCACGAGGCGACAAGGCCCTCCGGTCTCTGATCCTGGCCATTTCCGCAGCCGCCGCGCCCGGATCGGTTGTCGCGCGCACCCTGTCGAGCGCGCGCTGAAAGCCCGTCGCGGGCGTCTGGTCGGAAGGATCGTCCGGCGGACGACTACCGATGGGGCCGCTCGGGCGATCCGGCTCGGACGTTCCGGCGATAAGCTCCCGAGCCAACGCGGTCACGGTCGGTGTGAACGTGGGCAGGCTCGCGATGCGTGCCGGCTCCTGCCGCGGCGATGGGGCGGATCTGATCCCGACGGGGGGTCCCGCGGTGAGCCGGTAGGTAACGGCGCCGGTGACCGCGGAGGCGAGCAGACTGCCGGTCTCGGCGTCGATCGGACCGAGCGCACGGGTGAGATGCGCCACGAGCATCGACCTGTGCCGGTCGTGCAGCGGCCGCGAGCCGAGTGCGGGCAGGTGCAGGTGCAAAGCCCGCGCCTCGTCCGGATACAACGCCAGGGCATTGAGATACGCGTGGATGGCGATCTCCAACCGCGGCCGCCCATCATCGTGGTCGTTCTCACTGACCTGCAGGGCCACGGCGCACGCGGCCCGCAGGCGTTCGATGGCCGCCTCGATGCCGTCTACCCGTTCGGAGCGCGGCGCTCGAGCACGATCCGGGGGCGCCTCGAGAGCCATCGCGGCATATCGCCGTCCCGCCGTGGCCGCGACCTCGACCGCTGTTGCCACGCCGTCCCGCAGGAGCGCGGCGAGGGGCCGATGGAGCGCCGGGAGGCCCTCGACGCCCTCCGACACCGCCGAGTCGATGAGCATCCCGTGTATCGCTGCCACGATCGCTCGGCGCGCCACAGTCATCGGCATGCCGAGCATGTTCGGCAACATCGCGCCGATCGCCTCCGCCACGTCCGTGTGATGGGCGGCACGCTGTGTCGAATCGAGGGCAAAGCCTTCGATCAGCAGTAGTCGCGACGTGGCCGGGCGAGCGGCGAGCGCACCGAGAAGGGCGCGCACGGCCACGTCGATACGAGCGGCGCCACCCGACTCGGACACGGTGCGCACCTCGTTGACGACCAGTCGCCTCAGACTGGCCAGGGCCTCGGAACGGGCGGCGACAAAGGCGTCCTCGATGCTCGCGAAGTGTTCGTCGAAGGCGGTGCGAGGCATGCCCGCCCGGTGGCAGATGTCCGCAACCGTGGTTGCGCGGAATCCCCGCGCCGAGACCGTGGCGACGAACGCTCGCAGGATGGTGCCGCGCTGATCGACCGCCGATCGCTCGAACAACCACTCGTCGTCGTGCACCGCCGCTAGCCGAGCAGACAGCGGCAGCGGATCCCGGGATGGCGCGAGTTCGACGCCCGCGCCGTCCATGACGGCTCGACGTACCGATGCGTCGCTTTCCATCGCGTCGGCGACGGCGAGTATCCGTTCGTAATCGGTCTCCGCACCGCGCGCCACCACCTCTCCGCCCTCGAGCGTCACCACGACGCGCGACGGTCGGATCACCCGCGCAGGAGCCGGTTCGGCGTTCCGCAGGGCATGCATGAACATCCTCGCGCTACGTTCGCGGGTGTACGGCTCCGCCAGTTCCTGCAACCGCCGGGCCGCGGCCCAGGCGCCGGGCACATCGTGGAGGACGGAGTCGAGCCCCGCCGCCCAGGTTCCGACCGAGGGCTTCGCTCCGAGCGGCTGTTCGACCAGGTTGAACCGTGTGGCCTCGTCGCGATACCCGGCGAGGTCGGAGAGGAATCGGCCCGCGCCGCTGGACGATGGCACCAAGACCGGTACGCCCTGCTCGATGGCCTCGAGCGCGACGAGGCCGAACGCCTCGGCGCGCGAGGGCATCACCACGACCGTCGCCGAGCGGATATCCGCCCGCAAGGTCTCCCGGTTCGCGGTACGCGGCGCCACCATGACCGAATTCGGATCCCCGATCAGTTCGGCCAGTTCGGCCCGGGCCGCGTCGAGGCCGCGCCGCGGGTAGCCCCGCACGATCAGTTGGACGTCACGACCGCGATCGCGCAGTTGCCGTACCGCGCGGGCCAGTTCCACAACCCCCTTCAGCGGGTCGTCCACACGACCGAACACCAGGATCCGCGCGGGTTCGCCGGGCGGGGGGACCGGCGGCTGTTCGGCCACTTCCAGCCCCGGCTGCAGTTCATGGATCAGGCCGCGTCCTGCCATCGCCGCCGACGACAGCGCCTCCATAGCCAGCACCGGTCCCAGACCGGCCACCAGGTCCATTCGCCGTGCGAGAAACACATCGGCCGCGACCATGGCGCGGCCGCGTGCCGGGGTGTCGCCGAGGGTGTTCCACAACATGGGGGTCAGATGAAGGATCCGGGCGAGCTTCGCGCCGGGGTACTTCTTCTCGGCCGCCAGCGCAGTAGCGAGGCCGTCGGTCGCATTGTGCACGATTGCCACGTCCACCGAATCCGGCAGTTCGGCCCAGTCGGACAGCATCTGCTCACGCATTCGCGCAAACCGGTCGGTCACGCGAGGACCGATCACCGTCAGGCCGGGTATCGGCGGACTGGGGCCCACCTCAGCCGTCCGGACGATCACCTCGTGCCCGACCTCCGCCAAACTCCGACACAGCACCATATTCAAAGCCGCCATCCCGGTTCCGCCCAGCCCCCACCTATTGCAGAACACCAGGATCCGCTGCCGGGTGAAATCGAGCCGGAGGCTGTACCGGACCTGCCCGTCCGAGGAGGGTGCGGCGGTGTCGACATCGATGCGGCAGTCCATCTCGGACAGGGTTCGCCGCACGTCCTCCGCCGTCGTCTCGGCATCGGGATCGGTTCCCGTGAAATCCAGTCGGACGAGCAACCGCCGCCGATTGTCGGGGGCCCGGGATGTGTCCACGGTGAACACCGCGTCGTCCCCGACACGGGTTCGAATACTGTCGGCGACACGCTGAATCGCTTCGAGGATGTCCCGGGACGTCGCCGCGGCGGCCGACTCGGGCAGCCCGGCAGCGACGGCACCGGCGAGAGCATCGGGGTCCGCCGAGTAGGCGTCCGGTCCGACCATCACCCGCCAGCGAAATCCGCTGTGCCACACCGGCTCCGGCGAGTCCAGGCGCGGCGGTGAATCCGAGCGGTCCGGAGGACGCGCACCGATCGGCCCGATCGGTCGCTGTACTCCGTCATCCCGCTGCTCATCGATCGCACCGGGCCCGGACAACCGCAAGCCATTACCGAACCGGTCGAACGCCATTGCCCAGACCGATGTCACGCCCGGAACCACCGCCGACTCGTCCCATTCGTCGAAACGATTCCGCCCCGGATCCTGCAGAGCAACGAAGCCGTCGTCGCCGCGCTCGTCGCATCCGTACTCGAGGCGGTAGACAAGACCGGGTGTCTCCCCGAGCACCACAACCGAAACCCCGTCGCGCTCCGCCGGATCCAGCTGCGCGAGCAACCCCATCAGGGCGTCTGTCACCTGATGCTGCGGATGTTTCGAATGTTCCCGATCAGCGGAGAACCGCTGCGGTCGCTCATCCGGCCTCAAGGCCCGCGGGTCCTCCTGACCATGCAGAAGAGCCGCATAATACATCACCGGCAAACTCGCCGCGCCCACGTGCCTCGGCGCCCGGATATCCGACCTACCAGTCCTGCCCCGATGCACCTCCAGAACCGCCCGGGCCCACTGATCGGGAGAAGGCGGGGCGGCGGGGCGATGCTCATCGACCCCGGCGAACGCAACCCGGATCTTCTCCGTCGCTCGAGTCAGAAGTTGTCGGGCATGACCGGACTCGATACCCAGCCGAGCAGCGGCCTCCGGCACTGTCAGACCCTCGAGGTGACACTGGTGGACAAGCGCTGCCGCGGTGCTGGATTCGGGCAGATCCGCGATGGCTTCCCAGATGCTGAGCTTCCCGACGACCTCATCGGCCACGGCAGGGCCCGAGTCGGGAAGGTCGTACTCCAGATGGACGGAGGTACCGGCCTTCGCGTCGATCACCTTGTTTGCAGCGGCGACTTCGGCCGATGTCATACCGAGCGCGTGCGATATTTCTGTGTCATCGGGCTCGGTCCCGGTTTCCTGAACCTTCCTGTTCCGGTAGCTGTATACCCGCACTACCCGTTCTCGCGTCCGCTTGTCGAGATTGGGAAATTTCGCGTCGAAGTACAGCCGCAGCAGTGCGCCCTTACAGCGGGCCCATGCGTGAGTGCTGAACGGAAATCCCATTGGCACATGATTTACGATCGCGCGAAGAATCTCGTCCCGGAACCGCTGTTCCAGGTCAGCCGTTTCTTCATAGGGCGTTCGCCAGCGCCGGGCGGCGGCGTGCGCTATATATAGATAATTTTGAGCGATCTCGTCCCTCTTGACCTTCTCTTCGGGCGACCCCGGCTCGGTGGCGATCAGTTCCCAGAATTCTTCGTCCTCCGCGCGTACGGGTGTATTTTCGATGCCCCGGAAGCGGCAAATCGCCACACGAAGAGTTTCGGCAGGCACGCCCAGCCCATGCCTCCATCGGCGCAGGAGGCCGAGGGAGTTGGTGCGCCCGAGTTCCGCAGACCCTAATGTGCTCGGGTGGCGGCCGATGATCTCCGCAAGCTTTCGTTGCGTGAGTCCACGGTATTGCCGGACAGCCACGAGCCACTCACCGATCGTTCGATACACCGGGTCGGCCGGGTCCGGAAGTGGGCCGCTGGGTGGTGTCCGCAGAGTTTCGACCGCCGATCGCATCGTGCTATCGGGAATATCGAGCGCGTCGCCGAACGCTTGCAGGTAAGAATCGGTGACGACGCCACCGTTCTCCGCCGCGACCACTCCGTTGAAATGCCGGCTCATTCGGTGGGCGAGTTCCCGAACAGTGAGCCCTCGGTACTGGCGAACGGCTCTCAGCCACTGTGCGATCGATTTGTAGACCGGATCCGCCGGATCGGGAATTTCATCACCGAAATAGTGAGCGAGTTCCGGCTTGAAAATGTTCACCGCCGCACGGAGTACCTGGCCGGGAACAGCCAGGGCCACACCGAACCGCCGGAGAAAATTGGGGGTCACGCGGAAATTTCTCTCCACATCACCGATCAGACTGGTGCTGCAATTCATGCGGTCCGCAAGATCCCGCCTCGATAGACCTCGGCGTTCGCGAACCGCTATGATCCAGTCACCGATGGTCTCGAAGGCCGGGTCGGCCGGATCCGGAATTGCATTTCCGAAATATTGTTCGAGCTCGATCGCCAACAGACCGGTCAGTCGGCGTATCACCACCTGCTCCAACGCCATGAGGCTATCGGATGAAATCCCTATCATCGATGCGGCCCTGGGCACACTGACGCCCATTTCCAACCGCAACTCCAGGCACCTGCGCTCTCGTCCATCGAACTCACGCAAGCAATTCAGCACCGCTTTGCGATGGAGGAGCAGAGCATCACGAGCCAGCGTCGAGGCCTCGTCGGCATTCAAAGAATCGACTCGCGCCAACAACTTCCGCAATCGAGCGGGGCGCTCCAGGTCACCGGCCACCATCAGCGAAAGGCGTATCAGAGCCCGCTTTTCCAAGCCTTCCAGTACATGGGAAGGCACACTCATGAGCAATGCGGCCTTACCTACGCTGACGCCCATCTCCAATCGCAACTCCAGGCACCTGCGCTCCCGCCCATCGAACTCACGCAGACGATCGAGCACGACGTCGCGATGGGCGAACAACGCATGTCGGACCACCATCGACAACTCATCGGCGTCGAGAGTTTCGGCGCGGCCAAGCAATTCGGCCAACCGAGCACGATCGGGCGCGACAGCGCGGCTCGACGGGCGTTCGTGCCGCGCGAGCGACGGGCCGTCTTCCCTTCGTCCGGCAACCAACTCGAAGGGAAGCGGTCCGGGAGGGACGGGGGCTACTCGCAGCGGATCACTCGCGGCGGTGCCTAGAAATATTCCGTCCTGCGACTTCGGACGGAGGATTTCCGTCGCTCCGTCCAGGAGCACCTGGCAGTTCCGGCACGACGGATAGACCTCTTTGTTCGCGGTGCGCACGGTGCAGTACACGAAGTCGCTCAGGGCGGGAGTTCGGCCCGACAGTGACGCGAACCAGAGCGCTTCGTTCATCGCGTGCGTCTCTGCGCAGTTCCCGGCTGGCCATTCCTCCAAGCTCTCGGCAGGCATTCGTTCGGCGAGCAACGGGTGCAGGGGTTTCGGCGGGCCCACTCTGATCTTTCCGATCGGCGGGTTTCCGATGTGGTAGGTATTGTTCTTCCCGAAGAACACCCCGCCACTCACCTTGTCGTACACGGCCGAGGCCACGCTCTGCGGACGTCGCCCGTACATTGTGTTCCGGCGAATAATCTCGTCGGCGTGCGTGCGTGCGAGCTTCAGCAGGTGTGGCGACCGGTCGAGAGTCGCTCCTCCGTTATCGTGTCCCGAAACAAGGAACCGGGCCTGTTTCGCCGTTTCATGAGCATCGGCAGCCTCCGGCCGCGGCCCCGGGGCGATCGCGGTGTCCACCTGTCCCTGCGAGTTGTAGACGATGGCGAATCTATCGCGGCCGCCCGGTGGGCCGCCGGTCTCGAGCCGGTGCCTCGCGCCGTAGCGAACCAATGGATCGCGCCATTTGACGACACCCGGTTCCGCGCGATCGTGGAACCACAATTGCGCATGCCCCAGGCCGGTGCGCGCGTCGCCCGTGACGACATAGGCGCCGGCGCCGGGCCCCAGGGCGAGCAGCCGACCCGCCAAGTCCTGCCGGGTATCGAAAGGTTGCCATTGGTCCGTCCCCAGAACAGCTTCCAACCGCCCGGTGACGGTTCCCCCGAGTGCGGCCTCGGGGCTGAGGCCCAGCGTGGCCAGCCTCCGCTCCACTGCCGCGCTGCCGTTCTCTTCAACCAGATACCCGACGACAAGCGGTGCGCAGTTGATCGGCGCCGGGATGCGGGGCACGTCCGGAGTGGTGGAGTCGCCCGCGCCGTCAGGCTCGGGCCGCTGCCTGCCCACCGCGGGCCGATACAGGCGAGCGGGTCCTCGGATCGGGTGGCGCGCCACGGTTATCGCGTGCGGTTGCGCGACGCCGGGTACTCGAGTGGCGCGGAAGCTGTTGTTCCGCAATGCGTTCCATTGCCGGGACAGTTCGCCGGGCCCCATCCGGACGATCCGGTCGAGCCATTCCCGGTCCGGCTCACCGCGTCCCACAGACCGGGCGCCGGGCGCTCTGGTGTCGCTGATGCCGTCGTCGTAGCGGTTCGATTCGGGATCGTACGGCCGCGCGCCGACGCGGCGGCCGACCAGCGACGGTTCCGGCGTGGGTCGGCGATTTTCGACCAGCACGATGGTGTGGATCTGGTCGGCGGCGATCCGGGCACACTGAGCCAGACACTCCGTGGGCCGGTCCTCGGCAGTTTTGGCGAGGTAGCCCAGGTGCACCTTCACTCCGCTGTCGAACGCCTCCGTAGGCTCGGCGGCGATCCGCTGAAGCACACCGGCGGGATCGATGCCGTGCCCCAAACCCAGGATCCTGGCGAGCCAATCCACGTAGCGGCTCATCGAATCCGCCTGATCACCACCCCACAGGGTGACCGGATCCCGCCACGAACTCGCGGCATAGAAGTTCTCGGCGGGGATTCCGGACTTCGCCACCGTGTCGCGCGGCATACCCGGCGATCCGAGCAGCACAACGGACGCGACCTCGTCGGCCAGCAGACCGGTAGCCAGCGCGAGACATACGACCACGCACCCGTAGCTGTGGGGACGCAGATGGTTGCGCGGCAGGTTCGTCGTGTCGTTGAAGGATCGAGTTGCGTTGAAAGCCAACAGATCCCGTACGAAGATCTCATGTCCGATCCGTGCCCGGTTCGGCGATGCGGCTTTCACGAAGCCGATCTTCATCGGTCCGGTCGGCGCGTCGTAACCGATCCAGACGACCGCCGCCGCACTGAGGTTCGGGTCGGCCCGGCGGGTTTCCTCGTAATGATTGCGCGCGCCCTCGAACTGGACGGCGAGCGACCGCAGAGTCGTTGTCGTGCCGGGTACATGCCAGGACACCGACGTCGCCGTGTCCCCGTCGCCGAGCACGACCGCGACCCGGCCCTTGCCTCCGTAGGCCGCGGCCTCGTAGGACAGTACTTGTACCGGAGGATTGTCCGGCAACTTGCGCGCCTCGTTTTCCATGTGCGCCAAGTGGTTTCGAGTGCGGATCAGATTTCCGAACTGTTGTCTTTCGGCCTCGCTCAAAACGGTACGCAGCCACCGGAACCCGCGTCCGTGCGGACGACGGGCGATGAAGGCTTCCAGATCCCTGGTGATCGACAGCCGGTTGGCCAGATCCCGTACCCACACCGGCAGACCCTCGGCATTACCGACCTGGTGCGGATACCGCCGAATCAAGGCCTTCTGCACCATACTCAGCCGACGCTCCGGCGACGACCTGACGGACAATTCCGGTACCGGGCGCAACCGTCGCTCCGGCGAGGACCCGTCGGCCAGCTCCTGCCACCAGCGCGCCCGCTCGACAGTCAATTCCCCGGTGCGAGACAGCATGTCGGGCGCCTCGGGCAGCCGCAGCTCACCGGCGTCCGCGAAGCCGTTCGCCCGTAGCGCCGAGTCGGCAAGCCGCTCCTGTTCCTCGGTGAATCCGTGATCCACCGGAAGCTCGGAATCGTATTCCGGTGGGCGGCTGCCGACAGGTCCAGACGGACGGTCGCTGTCGGCACTGGGTGTCGCCGCTCGCGTCGGATCGGCCGAAATCTTTTCTCCGAGTTGGTCCTCCGCGCCGATTACCTCGGGTGTATCGAGGGCAAGCCGACTCTCGAGTCCGGTGCGCATGCTGAGTGTGGGCTCGGTGAGCCGAAGTTGCGGGAAGTCGCGGCCGAGCAGGGGCAGCAGGAACCCGCCGATCATGATGGCGGTATTCGCGCCCGAGCTGTAGCGACGCGGTACGAGGTCGAACTCCCCCAATGACCGGCGGAGTTGTTCGGTGGGCGCCTGGGCTTCTCCGGCGGAGTCGAACGGGACGAATCCTGGGCACACTCCACCGCGGTCGCGGGCACGGGATTGTCTCGATGTTCCGGTGATCACCACCGAGGTGACGGTGCGGTTGGCGGTGTCGAATTCGATGGCGAAGCGCGGTGGGTCGCGGGGCTCGGTGAAATCACCCAGCGTGGCGAACGTGACACCGGCCATGACGCTCAGGCGGCTCGCGAATTCGAGGACGCCGTGCTGGATGCTCGCCCACGACCAGCCCTCGATCACGTCCGCGTGCTCGGCGAGGCTCTCCAGATACCCGCGCAGCACGGTCTGCACGCTGCCCATATTGGTCGCGGCACTGAGCACTGTCGGGTCGCCCGGTACCGCGGACTCGTCGACCGAATAGGCCGGCAGACCGAACTCGGCACGCCGATGCGCCGGGATCGCGTCGAGGGTGCGCGCCCGATCCCGAGAGCGTTCGGACTTGATCGCCGCGAGGTCGCGCCACACCGGCCCGTCCATCTGATCCCAGACCGCTGTCAGATGTTCCACGGCAGCCTGCATGAAACTGTGTCGGCCGCCCGCACGGGGATATCCGTCCTGGCCGTGCATCACGTAGTCGTCGTCCAGCCAAGACGCCTTGTAACCCGGTTCCACCTGCGCGTACGTCGCCCGCAGAGCCGCCGTCACTTGCTCGGGGCGGCTCATCATCTGCTGCAACGCCATCTCGGTGAGTTTGTACTGCAGGCATCCCGACGCGATCGACCGCTCCAGCGAATACCGCAGGTACGCAAGCTGATCCGGTGGGAACCACTCCGTCAACCGCCGCTCGTCCCCGTCGACCTTCGACGACAGGGTCGAATCCGCGAACCGGCGGCCGATCTCGGCGATGGTCGCCCGCGCCCGCGCCGGCTCCGCGAGCACTCTCGCCAGCCCCTCCTTCGACAGTGCCCGAATCAACGATACGGCGGTGCGCGGAATCTGCGCCGCAGGGACCCATTCGGATCGGGCAGGCCCGGCGTCGATACCGACGTGGTAAGATCCCGAGTCCTCCGACCGTACGGTGACATTTCCCGAGTCATCTTGGTCTGCAATGGGTTTCAGCCGCAGGACGTCGTAGCCGGTGGCTCGCAGTTCGCTGCGGAGCTCCAGGTTGTGCAGGAGCATGTCGGTCAGGACGTCGTCGTGCCGACCTGGTTCGGCGATCGCTACCACCGTGGGCCCGGGCAGCAGGACCGTGTTCGGTGTTATCTGCCGGGCGCCGGGGTGGCGCCGCACCACGTCCGCGGCGACCGCGGCAACGGCGGCATGATCACGCCCGTCCTGTTCGGCCCACCATTCGGCCACCCATTCGGCCAGTTGCTCGACTTTCGCGCTCCGAGAGTCGATCTCGGCGGCCTCGTCGCGCAACCGGGCGATCTCGGAGGACCACTCCGCCCGGCCCAGCACCTCCGGGAAACGGATCCCCACCTCGCGCCCGAGCGTCCGGCAGCGCGTCTCCCACAACCGGCTCGGCCGGACGAAGGTCACCAGGACCGCACCGCGATCTCCGGATTCGTCCTGCGGACCACTGAAGACAACCTCGGTGAACCCCCTCCGGGATGCCATCTTGCCGGTGAACGTGGCACGCGCCGCATCGTCTGGCGACAACCGCTGCCGGATACCGGCGTTGAAGGACTCGAGATTGTCGGTGAGGCCGCGATTGGCCCGGACCCACGAATCCTCGATGCCGTGGACGATATCGCCCACCGCGTTCCACGCGTCCACGAACATCACACCACCGCGCGGCGTACCCTCGGCCGTCTGGACGATGTAGCGCATGGTCCCGGTCAGGTCGACCGCGTTCATCATGCCGACGGGGTTTCCGGTGGCATCGACATTGTCCTGTGCCCCATAGGAATTCCGGTACCGCAGGACCGCCGCGTCCTCGACAATCCACTCGGCCAGGTGGCGCATGGTCCGCTCGTACCAGATCCCGAAGCCCCGTTCCGTGAACTCGGCGGCGAGTTCACCGAGCCGATGCCACAACGGCAGCAGATCACCCACCAGCGCGTCGGGGACGCGCTGCAGTTCTGTCGCGCCGGTCCGTGAGAAGTACGTTGCCAGAGCCCCCAACTCGGCTGTCAGCCAGTCGAATTCGGGATTGCCACCCTGTTCGATCTGCCCCGCTGAATCGGAGGTGGCGGGCGCGAGAATCGCCGCCGCGAACTCCTCCCGTGCCGGAATCACCCGCAGCACCCGTTCCCGGCCGCCGCCTTGCCGTTCGGGACCGTCGTCCGGTGGACGGCTACCGATGGCCCCTTCGGGTCCGTCCGATCGGTCGCCCAGCTTCTTCATGCCGTACCAACTGGACCGTCTCATCAGTGTCGCCCCGAGGTCCGGATCGTCTCCGGTCAAGCTCGCGAGTTCGAGCGGTGTCGGGTACTCCTCGACCGGTCGGAGCGGGCCCTCGAAACGTGCGAGGTACCGGCTCAACAGCGCCGCATCGTTGTCCGAAACCTTGGTGCGAAGGATGGTGATCGCATCCGCGATGTTCTCGACGGTATCCTCGAGCTTCTCCTCCTCGGGGTCCCAGCCGAAGCCCGCTCGCGCCCATACCAAACCCCCGTCCTTTTTTGTATGTACGCCAATACGATCGACACCGGACCGGCGAAAATAGCTCTCCATCGCCGCCGTGTAAGCAGTGGCGAACCCCTTGCCGCGAAAGCCCTCTTTCAGCTCCAATTTCTCGTTGTATGCCACGATCTTGTGGTCCGCGTCCCGGTAGAACCGGCGACTGATGAAGCCGACCACGCGCTGGTCCGGCGCAACGATGTCAGCGTCCATCGTTATCCATTGGACCGCTTCTGGTTCACCCTCCCGAAGCCGCCCGATGGCGTACATCGCACGTGTTCGCCGTACGTAGTAAGGCCCGTATTTTCCCTCCAAGCCCCGCAGCGCGGCTGTCAGTGCAAGTTCATCGGCGTCGGCGATCTCCACATCGAGCAGATCGCCCAGCAGCGGGACGGCCGAACTGTCGGGGAGGTCGGTGGCTCGCGCGATCCGATCGCGGATGTCCTCGGCTTCGGCTCGCAGCGAGGTGAGTTCCGAAGCCAGGCTTGTGCATTCGTCGTCGGCCTGGACGATCGGGTCCAGTTCGATGAAGCGCATCGCGTCGGCATCGAGGTCCGGCGCGATCGGATCCGGATACGATTCCAGAAATCCCGGGTGCGATGCCACGAGCGCCGCGTGCTCGGCCCGCAGCCTCGGCAGAGCGGTGTCGATATCGTCCGATGTCACGTCGTGCGCCGCGAGCAACTCGTCGAGCGTGGTGAGGGTGTCCTCCAGTCTCGGGCCGATATCGCGCAGCCGTAGCCGCAGTTCGTCGTCGCGGCGCAGCAAGCCGTCCAGCGTGGTGAACTGTTCGGTGTCATCTGCCGCGCTGGCCCGACCGCGGCGAACAACGGCGTCGTTCCAGACGATTTCGCCGGAGGCGTTGCCGTACACCGAGTCGACCGCCCGCGCCGACTGTCGCGCCGCGACACGCACCACATCGCCGCCATCGCCCAGGCCGACGAGGTGGACGGTCGCATCGCCGGATGTCGCCTGCAGGCGCCGCGCCAGGTCGCTGCCAGCCCGGTCGCGGTCCGCGACCGTCTTCTCGTTGCCCGCCGCGTCGAATCCGAGCCGGGCGACCACGGCGGTGGCACGGTTCGGAACATGCACGGCGGCAACGAAATCGGCGACGGAACGGGTGATCTCGGTCAGCTCGTGCCACGCGCTCGCCGTCGGGCATTCCACGAACCACAACTCGGATGCGGTATCCGGGTTGCCGAATGCGATCACCGCCTGTCCCACCTGGGCGGCGTCTTTCGAATCTACTTGGGGGAGTTGGTTATTCAGCACATACACGGTCGGCGAGTGCGGCATCCCGGCCGCCCGGGTGTCGGCCACGGTCACCACCGACCCCAACAGATCGATCCCCCGCTCACCCGGCGACCCGAGGTCGGCCCGGTGCATGTCATCGAGCTGCTGCGCCGGCGGGATCGAGTCGGGACGTCTCTCGGCGCCGGCGCTGCCGGGCGGTGGATCGTCGTCTGGCGGGCGGTGGCCTGCTTTCGCGAACTCGTACCGCCGCGTCGGTCGTGATGATGCCGGTGCAGGGCGCGAGGGGAAAGGGATCACTGTGGCACTCGGCTGTGCGGCAGCAGCGGGGCCCCGGGGTGCGGAATCGGGAGGGACAAGCGCGCCCTCCTTGTCGAACTCGATGGCGAAGATTCGGCGGCCCTTCGTGCCGAGTCGCTCGATCTGCTTGTCCTGCTTGTCCTTCCACTCGCGAAACGGGACGGCCTTCTTCAGCAGTGCGCTCCGGCTCGCGAGGTCGGCCGGCGTGATCACCCTGCGTTTGGTACCGGCATTGATGTCCAGGACGACCAGTTTCGGCTCGTCGATCCGGTCACTTCGGTTGTGCAGCAACACCAGATGGCTGCGGATCGTGCCTTCGCTGCCCTGCTCCGGCAGTTCGGGCTGGTCCATCCACCGGTGGACGACCCAGCTGATACCTCCGGGTCGCGCTGCCAGCGACTCGGCTGCCTTGTCCAAGTCGTGGAATCCCCGGAAAGAGCCACCGCCGGAAGCCCATTCGATCTTCGCCGCATCATGGCCCGCCAACGGTGTGTCGTCCGGCATGTGATAGGCGTCTTGTCTTTTCGGGTGGAGCACTCGCATCATCGTCACGGCGTTGTTGACGCAGCCGTTCGGGTTGCGCTGATGGATGCCCATGACAAGGTCGAGCAGGTGGGTGAGGGCCAGGTATCTCGACGCCGCCGCGATCACAGGCGGGGCAAGCGACTCGGTCGCGGTGACGGGCTCCAGCAGTCGCACGGCAGCGCCGGTCACGACCTCACGGGCGGTGGCGGCGTCCACGGCCTCGGGTTGAATGCCCAGCGCGTTCGCGAGTTCGTCGCGGGCCTCGTCTACTTCGTCACCGACCCGTCGTATCCCCTCCGCCCCCGCGACCTGGTCGTCCGTCAGCTCGAGCTCGGCGGTCAAGCGTTGACGCCGGTGCGTCAGCTGGTCCAGCGCTTGTTCGTCGGACAGGCTCGTGTCGTGGACTACCGTCGCGGGCGCTGGATGGTCGAGCTGCTGGTTCAACGCCTCCACGACGGCAGCGGGGAGACCTGTCTGTAGCCGGTTCAGCGAATCCTCGTCGTGCTCGTCGTCCTGGTCGCCGAGGGCGGCCGCGACGGCGGCGGGGATTCCCAGCCACTGCGCCAGCCGGGCGTATCGCTGTGCGGGATGCTCTGGTCTCGAGGTGTCCGCGTCGGCGCCGTTGTGGTGCTCGGGTGCCGCTACGGGTGTGTGGATCGGTTCGGACGCGGACGTCGCGGACGTGATCGGGGCGGGTGTGTTGGGGAGGTGGGCGCGACCGGAGGACAGGAGGTGTTGTTCGACCGCGCGCAGTTGCGCGGGTGCTGTCTGTGTCCGCAGGACGTGTTCGGCTTGCTCGACGGCGTGGTCGGCGCGGTCCAGTTCGGCGCGGCTGTCCGAGGTGTCCTCCGCCGCGTGTGCGGTGGCGGCCTCGCGCCGTGCCGCGACGGCGTCGGTGAACATGACGACCTGTTCGGTGACGTGGTGGTTCTCGGCCGTGCCGTGGTAGTCCTCCGGCGAGAGATACTGCGTGAACGTGCCCGGAGTGCCTCCGTTCTCGCGGTCGGTGGTCGTGCCGCCGCGGGAGGCACGGCCGACTCCCTGCTCGAACGCCCGCTCCCCGCGCGAGGGCCCGCCGTCCATGCGGGCCAGGGTCCCGCCCAGGTCGATGGATTCCGGTGTCGGCTCCCAGTCGGTGCCGCGCAGGAACTCCTTGTTGACGAACGCGAGGGTGCCCGGCGCCCCCCACTCGTTCTTGATCTGATCGTTGGCCCACCGTTTGGCCGCCTCGCCGGTGCCGTGCTCGTCGGCGGTGTGGGCGTCGAGGACCAGGTACCGGAGCCCGACACCGTCGGCGACGGTCAGGGCGTGCACCGAATCGAATCGGACGTCGAGCCCGTAGTGGGCGGCCGCTCGATCGAGCATGGCCCTGACCACGTCGGCCGGTGGCGCTTGCGCGATCCGCTGCCGCAGCGCCGCTACCTCGTCGGCGGGGGCACCGGCGCGTTCGAAGGCGTCGAGCATCGGATGCGCCCGGGCCACGGCGTGCACATGTTCGTGGGCGAGCTGGTCGACCCAGTCGACAAGGCCCTTCTCGTGATCGAGTTTGTCGTGCCATCCGGTCAGGCGTAGCCGGTTCCCGGCGTCGTCGCGGACGTCGTCGCCTCGGATGTTCCGGTTGTCCATGTGCTCGCTGAGCTGGGGGCGGCCGTGCTGTTGGACCCCGACGATCACGCCGTTGTCGATGATCGGCGCCAGTCGCAGTTCGCCCACCACATCGCGTGCCATCGCCGCGAGCTTGCCGTGGCGGGTATCGAAATTGAGCGAGTAGTGGCGTTCCAGCTGCGATGCGTAGTAGGGCGGATTCTCCGGGACGCCCGCGATGCCGTAGCGCTCGTAGAGTTCGGCTTCGACGATCTTGAGCGTGCCGGAGTAGCCCGTCGGCCGCCCCAGGTAGCTGCTGCCGATGAGCTGGTCCACCGAGATGTACATGGCCTCCTCCGGCAGGTTGGCCTTGACCGGCAGCCCCTCCTTGAGGTCCATGAACTGGCCGACCAGCCCTTGGGTCCGCGTCTCGGTGCCCTCTTCCCGGTTCGCCTGCAGCTGGTCGTTGGTATCCGACGCCAGCAGCAACACCTTTCCCGGGCCGTCGGGGCTGTCGCCACGGCCTTCGATGTAGTCGCTGTTGCGCACCCGCGCCCACTCGGCCAGCGCGGCGCTGGTGTACATCTCGGCGTCGGCCGCGGTCAGCGGTTCCCCCGGCACCCGGTCGAGCTTGGCGATCGCCTCCGGGGTCAGCGTCGCCTGCCAGAATCCGCGGGTGCCCTCGGGCCTGCCGAAGTCCCGCGCGGTCAACCCGTCGGGCAGTCGCTGCGCCGCCTTGAACCGCTGCCAGACCTCCTCCAGCCGCGCGACCACCTCGGGGTCCTCGTCGCGGCCGGCGCCGGGCGACAGCACGGCCTCACGGCCGTCGACCACCGTGTCCATCTCGTCGAGGGTGTGAACCTTGTCGCCGCGCCCGCCGGGCAGCGGCTCGAACCGCGCGCCCAGACCGTGTCGCTCGGCCGCACCGTCGAGAGCCGCCTTGATCTCGTCCAGCGGCGGCCGCCCCTGTTTGTGTCGCGGGAACAGTTCCGCGCGCAGCGCGGTGACCTCCTCGTCCGACGCACCCGCCGCGCGAAGGCGATCGAGGAATGCCTTGCCCCGACGCAGCACCAGGAACTCGGCATTCTCCGGTGTGCCGACGAACATCCGGCCTCGCCCGGGCGTCGGCTCCGGGAAGTCTCCGTCGCCGGTCATGTCGGCCAGCCGGTAGGTATCCACTGGCAGCGCGCCGTGCTCGGACCTCGTGACCTGCTCCACCGCGCCGATCGTTTCCAAGACCAGCGAATCGCTGCTGGTCCACACATAAGCGACGCCGTGCTGGAGGGCGTCGTCGATCGTTTTCACGGTGGTCAGCAACGTCTTGCCCTCACCGGTCTTCATGTTGGCCAGCTCGAGCCCCCACGCGATCCGCTGCGTCACGCGCATGTCCTTGCCGGTGGTGAGTTCGGCCCATTTGCGCATGGCGAGGTAACGCTCCGCGCGGGTCCCCGCCACGATTCGGTCCAGCAGCGCGTGCGGCGATACGGGAACCGCCACCGGGTCGGACGGGTCTCCCGCCGACACCATCTCCTCGTAGTAGTCGGTGGCCAGCGCATCGGTGTCCTTCATGGCCCGCAGGCGTTTGTCCGACGCGGCACGGAACGCCTCGCCGCGGTCGGCCACCCCCGCCTCATACGCCGCGATATCCGCCTTACCCGCCTCCGACGCCACCCGGAACCGCTCGTCGATCGCCCGCACCCCGTCGGCCAGGAAGTCCCGCCGCGCCGTCCGATAAGCCTCCGTACGCCGCCGCAACTCCCCCTCCGCCGTCTCGAGCTTGGCCTTCGCCACCTCCTCGTGCTCGGCCAGCGCCTGCCGCCAATAACGCTCCCGCGCGACCACCTCGGACCGGAAAGTTCTTCTCCCCCACCGCGAAACCACTTCGTTACGTTCGGTCTCGGCCGCTTTCAACCGGGCGCCGTGATCGCCCGGCAAGGTTCGCAGCAGGGCCTCCCGCTCCACCATCGCTGCCCGCACCTGCGTCTTGGCCCGCTCGATGTCCCGCTCGAGCCGGGCGACGTGCGCGACCTCCGGCTCCGACCCGCCGCGGTAGCGCCGATACTCCTGTTCGTGCCGTCGCAGTGCGGCCCCCGCCGCATCGACCTTCTCCTGCACCGACCGGATGCTCTCACCCACATGACCACGGACGCTCGTCTCGTACACGGCGACCGCGGCCTCACAGGCGTCGCGACCGGCCACCCACTCCGTGCGCGCCGCCGCCACCGCGTCACGACCCGCTCGCATACGCTCACCGGTCTCGGACTCGACCCTGCGACGCTCCGCGTCGGCCGCCGCGATCGCCGCCTCCTCCTCGACCCTGCGCGCCTCGACCCGTTCCTCGACCGCCTCACTCACCGCCGCGTCATACGCCGCCCGCGCGGCCTCCACGTCACGCCCACCGAAACCCGACTCGGACTCGGACCGGCTCGCCGCCAGCCCCGCCAACGCCCGATCCAGCTCCCTACGAGCCTCCAGCACCCGCTGATCATCAACAGTCACCCGCTCTGCCAGCTCGGCAGCCAGCCTCGTCGCAGGCGTATCCGCCTTCGGAGAGACCGCGGCCCCGGCCGAACGAGTATCAGCCGGAACCCCCCGAATCTCCTGCTCCACCAGCCGCGGGGTGTCCGAGATGAGCTGCGACCGGGCAGCCTGCGGGGCGGTCACGGCCGCACCCGGGTGGAGGATGTCCGCCGACGCGTGATCCACCGAGTTCAGCGGCACATCCGCGGCCATGGGCACCGACGCGTCCGAGTCGACCGGACTCCCCGCACGCTCCCGTGCCACGGGATCCGCCGCGGTGGTCTCGACACCACCGCCGCGAGCCTGGTCCGGCCGGATGAACGGACCGCCACCATCGATCTCCGGCGCCGCGACCGCATCGGGCCGAGCATGAGGGCCAGCGTGGGCAGCCGCCATCCCACCGAATCCACCGTTGAGCAGTTCCGCCAGTACCTGATCGAAGTGTTCGGGCCACCCCGTGATCATCGCCGCCGCACCCAGACCCGACACCGCACCCGCGGTCCCCTGCACCAACCCCATCAACACCCGACTGGTCTGCACCCGCGGCAACAACCTCGGCACCAACCGCCCCGCCACCACACCACCCACCGCACCCCCCGCACCCGCCACACCCCCCGCCACCACAGACCTCACATCAATACCCCGCGGATTCTCACCACCAACCCCAACCACACTCAACTCACGATTACCCTCCACCACCTGCAAACCCTGCACACCACCATCGACCACCACCGGCACCACAGCCGACCTCCCCACCACCCCAACCAACCGCAACGGCCCCATCCCCGTCAGCTTCACCACCGTATCCGCCGCACCCCGCGCGAAAGCCTGCTTCAGACCCGCCCGCATCACCTCCACCTCCACACGGCCCTTCACCAACATCGACTCGACCACCGGAGCCGCCGCCACCTGCCCCGCCGGACCAGCAGCCGACGCAGCCACCAACGCCTTCGCGATCTGCCCCACCAACTGAATACCGAACGCGAACATCACACACAGCGTCTTCTCCGCCTCATTGGCCGCCCCATCCGCCTGATCGGCCAACACCAACGCCTCATCACGCAACCGCACCGCACCACTACGATGCGAACCCAACATCTCCCGCACCCGATCACCGAGCACACCCACCGAATCCTGCTGCGCCAGCAGACTTCCCGCATCCTCCGCATGACCATCCGTCGCCGCCGCCCACTCCCGCAACTGCGCAGCCATCCACCGCATCCTGGAAAAATCCGCCCGCGGCAAATCCCCACCGAACACCACCGTCTCCACCACATCCCGCACACCCGGCAACACATCCCCCAGAGACTCGAAAGCCTCCCGCAACCACACCACCGGATTCAACAACGACTCCTCCACAGCCGCCGCCTACCTCGCCGACACAGCCGCGTCGACCAACGCGGTATACAACACTCTCGCCTGCGGACTCGCCCCAACACCACGCAACACCACCTCAGCGAACGCAGCACTCAGCGCTCGGCACGGGTCGAAACCGATCTCACCGGCATCGGCGCCGGACCACTCCGCCCGCCAACGCCGGTACCCACGCAGCAGTTCGGCCAGCGTCGTATACCGCCCCGCCACCACACGCATGTACTCAGCGATCAAAATATGCTGAGCATCCCTCGCCACGACACCCCCACCAGCGAAGTCCAATGCCAGACCCAGTTCACGCACCGTAGCCCCGTACACCACCAGACCATCCGACCCGCCCGCCACCGTCTCCACCGCTTCCGGCTCGACCACGAACCCCGAACCAGCGGCCACACCAGAGGATTCACGGGCCACCCGCAGGTCGAGAGTGACCGACCGCACGATGGCGAAGTCCCTCTCTTCGCTACGCCAGCACACACCCTCGGCGACATCGTCCAGCTCCGCCACCGCGACGACATCGAGTTCGATCGCCGGATAGTCGGTGAGCACTCGATCGATGGCCGCCGCGAACTCACGCACGACGGCCTCGTCCAGACCGGGCAGGTCGAAGCCGACGACCTCCACCCCGTGCCGCTCGGCCAGACTGCGCGCCAGCCACCCGAGCGCCGCGCGCGCACCGGGTCGACCGACCGGCCGTTCCGGGGGCCGGTCCCGCTCGCGCGCTGATGGCTGCCCCTCGCCCGGCTTCGACGCGCGCGGCGGGGCGCCGACCCGTGGATTCGACGGTCCGTGGACATCGGCCGCGGGCCCGCCGGGCGCCACGCGCGGCGGCCTGGTCCACGGCGTGACCGTGCTGCCCGCGCTGACCGCACGACCGGGTCCCCGCGTGGGCCCGGCGCCCGGCGCAGGCGCGGCACCCGGAGACGGTACCGGCGGTGACGAGGGTCGGCGGGGCCTGTCGGGGCGCACACCACCACCGCCGGGTCGGCTCGACGGCCCGGCCGAAGACTGCGCGCGCTGCGGAGCGTCCCGCGGCACGGGTTGTCCCGCAGGCCCTTCCGAGGGCGCCTCCGAAGATGGTTGTTCGGTGCCGGGCCTCTGGTGGGCGGCGGCGGGAGTCGGCGCGGGCGACGCCGCGACCGGATCGGGCGTCGTCGAAAGCGATGGTGGCGGAAACGATGACGCCGGAATCGCTGGCATGGACGGCGACTCGGCCGGATCGGAGGCCAGCGGCGGGGCGCCACCCGACAGTGGCGCCGTACCCCCGCCCAAGTCCGGAGCCGTGCGAGGCGGCTCGTCGGCCGCACGAGCTATCGCACCGGCTCCCAGCTGATCCTGGGATTCGATGTTGTGCATGGCACCGCGAATCCCGCGGGCCGTGTCTCGCAGGCTTTCCTCCATAGCCCGCAGATTGGCCAGCAACTGATGGGCGTGGGGCTCGAAATTCGCGGCGAACGCCGTGCCCAAATCGTCATCGCCCCAACAACCCTCGGCAGCGGCCAGGCAGTCCCGCAGCCCGGCATGGGTCCGGCCGACCCGGTCGCCTAGTTCCGCGAGTTGCTCACCTTGCCGACGAAGAGCATCGGGATCCACCTGAAACGCGTTGTGCACCATGCCAACCGCCTTCGGTCATGCTCGGCCGTCACGGCGGAGCCGGAACCGCTGCGCGAAGCCGTCGGTGTAGGAAGATGTCGGTACCGACGTGCTCGAGCGCTCCACCACACCGTCGTCGGCGACGTAGAACACCGCGCGGTCCACAGCGATCTCGTCGTCGCGCATCGGCGCGGACACCATCCAGCCGACGCCGAGGCGCTCGGCGGTCAACGCCGACAACGGATATCCCGTGGTGTCGGAGCCCGCGCGACGGATGTGATCGCGGACCAGGTCGATCGCCGCGACCTCGGTGATCGTGTCCTCGTGCGCCGCGACGCCCGCGACCGTGAACTGGAACAGGGCACTGTCGACGTCCGCCCGACCGTGGTCGCCGCAGGCGCGCACTACAGCCTCGCGAGTCACCGTCCCGGCTTGTGCGGCCGACACCAGAAACTCGACAGCTTCCGAGGTGCCTCCCGCCCCACCGTCCACCAGGCGACCGACGACACCGGCCACGCTGTCGACCGTCCAGACCGCGGGCAGCGCGGGTGCGCACTCCATCATCGGAGCGGACTCTCCGCGAAACCACCGTCCGGCCTCCCACCAGTAGCAAAAGGTCAGCAGACCCGAGGACACGCGTGGGTTGAGCACCGGATCCGCGACCCAATCCGGCGCTCCCGCAAAGAAATCCGGCATCGCGGCATCGTCGTTGTAGACGGCTTCCAATATCGGCGCGTTCCATACGCCACCCGACAACACCGCCCGGTCACCCGGCAGCACCGCCAGCGTCGAACCACTGCGCGCGGCACTTTCGAACAGACCGACGGCGGGAGCCATCCGCGGCCCCCGTGCCGACCCGACGGCCACGAAAGCCGCCGACAACACCGCCCAGCGGGCCCACAGCACCGAGAGGTCCGGCAGTTCGTCCTGCACGACCGTCGCCCGCACACCCGCCAGCCCATCCGCCCGCATCCGCTCGGCGGCGCGGCGCGGCGGCCGCGACTGCGGTTCGCCTCGTCCGACATAGGCGGCCAACCACACCGGCAGCCGCTCCCGCGGATGGGCATCCAGATCCGCTAGATAGGCGTCCGGTGCGAACAACTGCTCACCCGGGAACGGCTCCGCCCCATGATCCGCGACCACCTCGGCACCCGCCGCGTCGATCCGCACCAGCAATCGCCACCACGGCCCAGCATCCGACAGCACGGAGATCTGCCGATGCCTGCGCACCGCCTCCCACACCGCGTCCGGCACTCGGCACCGGACCGACCGCGCGCCGTCGTCGGCCGTCAGCAGTGCCGCCTCGGCGACAACGGTCATCGCGAACCAAGCCTCCAACCGCTGCCACCCCGGCGCCGCCGCCTCGCGCAGTGAGTCGGCGATCCGCTCGGCCTGCTCGGTGAGATCCCCCGATACGGTCACCCCGCACCCCCACCCTGGCGCACTCGGTAGCGCTGCCGGAAACCCGTCACGTACTCCGACGGCGCGATCGATGACGACGAATGCTCGAGTACGCCGTCGTCGGCGACATAGAAGATCGCCCGGCCGATCGCGATCTTCCCGCGCGGCACCGGCGCGTACACCATCCAGCCCGCATCGATCCGGTCGGCGGCCAAACCCGACGGCGGATAGTCGGTGGCGTCCAGCCCGCGATCGGCGATATAGGAGCGGACGCGATCGATCGCCTCGGCGGGCGGCATCTCCGGCCGCACCGCCCGCCGCACCGAACCCGCCATCGAGAGCTGATACAGAGCGGCGTCGACATCGAAGAGTTCCTCGTCTTCGAATACGTCGGCCACCGCCTCCCGGGTGACGACGCCGCCCTGGGCGGCCGAGACCAGCGCGTCGGACGCGTCGCGCAAACGCTGGTCCGGCCGATCGGTGACCAGGCTCGACACGATGTCGACCACGGCGTCGGCAGTCCACACCCCCGGCACGGCCGGGCCGGACTGTTCGGCGGCAGGCGAATCCCCTCGGAACCATCGCCCGTCGTCCCACCAGTAGCAGAAGGACAGCAGCCCGGCCGCGGCCCGCGGGTTCAGCACCGGATCCGCGACCCAATCCGGCGCTCCCGCATAGAAGTTCGGCATCGCGGCGCCGGCGTTGTACACCGCGTCCAGCTCGGGCGGATTCCACACACCGCCCGACAGCACCGCGTACCCGCCCGGCAGCAGGTACACCGTCGACCCAGCGCGCCGGGAACTTTCGAACCAGGCCAGCGACGGCAGCATGCGCGGCCCGCGCTCCGAACCGGTGGCGACGAACGCCGCGGACAGCACCGCCCATCGCGCCCACAGCACCGGGAGATCCGGTAGTTCGTTCGTCATCGCCGTCGGCCGCACCCCGGCGGCCCGGTCGGCGCGAACGGCGGCGACGGCCGCTCGCGGGCTGCGCGCCTGACGGTCGGAGTGACCGAGGTAGGCCCCGAGCCAGACGGGCAGCCTGCGCCTCGGGTATGCCGCCAGATCCGCTCGGTACACCTCCGGAGCGAACAGTTGCCCGTCCGGAAACGGCTCATCCCCGAGGTCGTAACCGAACTCGGGCACGCCTCCCTCGGTGGACCACAGCAGCAACCGCCACCACGGCCCCTCGTCGCGCTCCGCCGACAGCTCGCGGTGCCGCCTGACCAAGGCCGCCGTCGACGCCGGAGGATCCACTCGTACCGACCGGTCGCCGATGACGAAGACGATTTCCGTCGCCTCCCCGCCGACGGCGACAGCGAACGCCGCCCGCACCGACCGCCATCCCCCCGGACCCGCCGACACCACTTCGGCGGCGATCTGCCGCTCCACGGCGGCCATCTCGTCGTCGACACGATCGGCCGCGGCGTCGGGCAGTCGCTCCTCAGAATCCATCCGACCAACCCTCTCCCTGCCGACACCGATCACATCTATGACAACTGCCTGGGGCCGCGAAAGGTTGGGCCTGTCATCCAGCTCGACCTCGACATTCGAGCACCGCGCCGATTACCTACGGGCTGCCGATGCGGCGGCCCGTCGCGCATGTGCCATGATGACCCGGCCCAGCCGCTGTTCAGTGAGAACGCGGCTGTGGATGGTGTCGGTCTGCAATCGAATACGCCCCGAGTGTCGATCCATTCGTAAGGAAGTGATTTGCGTGCCGTTCGAAAAAACCCCCGTCCGCGGTGGAATCGCAGTGGCCGCCGCCCTCGCCGTCATATCCGTAGGAGCCGGTACAGCCGCTGCCGCCCCCGCGTCCGCGGACCTCGGAGTCCTGCACAGTCTCGGCGATGTCTGTTACGGCCAGGCACGAACCGGGATCTCGGCCGACCGGCCCGGCACCGCCCGCTTCGGTGTGAGCTGGGTGAAGTACACGCCCACGTTCGGCACTCCGTGCAATGTCACGGTCTTCGCGAACTGGCGCAATCTGGATACCGGTGCGTCCGGCAGCGTCGGCGTGCCCGTCTCGGACGGCACGTCGTGGAATCAGACCCCGAACACCGACTTCGCCGAAGTGCCCACCGGCCCGGGTCGCATCAGCGTCACCGTAACCACGGACCGACCCCACATTCCGGCGGGCCCGGCGGAAATTCAAGTTCCCTGACCTCACTGTGCCGCCAACTCGATTGCCTTGCGCGCCACGGCGATTGCCCGCTCCTTGGCATCGGGGTAGGTCACTCCGCGGCCGGTCCAGGTGACCTGGGCGGTCATATTTCGCAGTTGCACCGCCACCGTGGCGCCCGTGTCGGTGTAATGCGTGGTCGACGCGGCGGCCGCTCGATCGCCCAGGGCGGGAATGTCTTCCAGCGGCGAACCGCCCCATTTCGGGTCGGACATCCGCTCGGTGGCCGTCTGGTAGTGAGCCTCGGCGTCGTCGATGGCCTGCACCTCGACGGTGGCGTACCGGCTGTCGCTGCGCCACGTACAACTCTGCGCGGACCGCATATCGTTCTGGAGCGGGTTCATCGGCCCGAGCAGGTCGGATTCCGGCATGTGCGTGGACAGCGCCCGGCACAGGCCGCTGAGGTCGATGGCCATCGTTTCCGCCGACGTGCTCGATGTCATTGCCGCACTTGTCGTATCGCTCGACCCGGCACCGGTCACCGCTATCGCTGTCGCCACCCCTGCCAGCGCGGCCGGGATGAGGAACCCGAGGGCCCCGGGCCTGCGGAACAACGGCTTCCCCGGATCCAGGGGCTTTCCGGGCATTCCCGGAACCGGCGGCGCCAGCCGTGCGATATCCCGGTAGGGCAGGACGTTGAACAACATGGTCGCCGCGTTGATGAACATCGAAAACGGCCCCCACCAGCCGAGCCATACATTCTCCAGCGTCATCCGTCGATAGATCGCGAGACCGCAGTCCCGGCAGAACGGACCGGTACTGCTGAGGAATGTCATCCACAGCACCCGCCCGCGGTGCCCTCGAATGGTGACCGGCGCGGCAGGCGTACCCCCGCACCGCACGCAGTACCAATTCTGTGGTACCACAGGCTGAACCGAGGGTCCCGAATCAGCCACCATGGCAATGAGAATAGCTCTCGGCCGCCCGCGACAAAACATTTCGAGCACGGGAACAACGCTTCACGAACTACCGATGCGGACCGCATACCTATGCGGCGATAATGCCGGTTCTCGCGAGGAAACATGCATGCGGACTTTCATAAATACCTAATGGACGACACGTCGGGAAGCGACGACCAACCTTTTGGTAGTTCCATCGGTCTTTGTAGACATGAACCAGTGGAACGTTAGCACGGCGGGGCACGTGTCCGCGGTGAACCAGTGGGTGACGGTGGAGACACTGTCCGCCGCCGCGATATCGGTGGCCTCGGTGGGCGACGCGCCGCGAGGTTTCGCCGATGTGCGTCGCGTGCTGCAACGGCTCCTGTCGAAGACCCCCGAACATTCGCACGGCCTGACCACTCGGCACATCACCAACGCGATCCACGCGGTGCATCAGCGGGCCGCGGCGGTGGAGCTGGCGATCCCGGTGCGCGTGAGCCGACTCCGGCTGGTCATCAGGCCGGTCCTCGGACCGACGCGGCAGGTACACGCGGTTCGCTTGTGGTTGGGGGCCGCCGATGTGCCGGTGCCCGAACCCCGACCGGCGGCGGGGTTCATCTGGCGGGCGGACACTCAGATGATTCATCTGCCCGAGCGAATCGGACCGCTGCTCGGGATGGACCTCCACACCACACGGTGCTCCATTGCCGAACTGTTCCACCATATTTCGGGGTTCACCCGCCATGCGGAGGTGCTCGATCTCCTGTATGCCCCAGCCTCCGGCGACAAGCTGCAGTTCGATGTCGTCCTGAACCGTGGTTCGGCCCGTCCCGGGCATTGGCGGATCACGATTCGCGCCCGCGACAACGACCGAGCCGGGGAAGTCTGGTGGCTGGCCGAGGATGTGACCGCGGATGCCACGTCGTCGACGAAGCCGCTGCTGGAGGAGGTCGGGCTGCGCGAGGCACACCGACGGGCCGGTACGCACCTCGCGATCGTGCACCTGCCGTACCCGAGCATCGCCCACTGGCTCACCGAACCGGCCGCCTGGATCCGATGGAACTCGCTCCCGCGGCCCGTCGAGGTATTCCATCCCGAGGACCGGGCGGCGTTGTCCGGCCTCGCGGATCGCCTGCGCTCCGGGGAGACCGCCGCCATCACCGTGCGAACTCTCGCCCATGACGGCGGGTATGCCCGCACCTCGTTGTCCCTCTACCCTTATCCCGGGTACTCGACCCACCAACTCACGATCGCGCAGTTCGTCCCCGTCCACGATCGGTCGGTCTCCGAAATGCCTTGCGGGGCAGCCGTAACCGTGGCGGCCGGGCCGTCGGCGATGGGCTAGCGCAACAGCTCGACCAGGTCGTCGAGCCGCACGGTGAGCAGCACACACGCGGCCACGGCCGGGACGATGACGGCGATGCCGACCGGTTCGTAGTGGTGGGTACCGACAGCGACATCGAGCGCTACCGCGGCCGCCGCCACGGCCGCGAGCACGATGTTGCGAATCACATGCCGGATGCCGATCGGTGTGTCGGAAGCCCCGAAACAACGACAGGGCGCCGCGGCGCCGCGGAGCAACGCACGGACGAGCGCGACGGTGAAGCACACCAGCACAGCCACGGCCATGATGAGACCGAGGCGACGCGAGGGTTCGAAGACCATCGCGCACACGACGGCGATCTCGGCCGTAATCGTCCCCACCGCAACCACTTTCGCCGGTCGACCGGGAGCGGACAGCAGCGCGGCGGTCGCCGTGACGAATTCCTCGAATGCCGTCCGGCTACGCAGTTTTCCGGCCAGCGACACCAGGAACACTCCGGCCAGCACGCACCGGCAGGCCAGCACGGCGTAACTCATACGACGCCACCGTTGGTCCAGGTGCGGCAGACGAAGGTGCCGACGAGACCGTCGATCGGGTACGGGCCCCAGTTGCGGGAGTCGGCGCCGAATGGGTTGTCCCCGAACATCACCACCGAGCCGACCGGCACCACGCCGGTGTCATCGGTGACCGGAACGCCTGCGGGCATCGGATCCCCGGGGAGCGCGACCACGCGTTTGACATGCCAGTCGAGGCATTGCCAGTCCGTCCCCTGCGCGGTGTCGGGCGCGCGCATCACCGCGATATGCCCCCGGCGTAGATCCGCGGGTTTTCGTCGGCGCACCAGCACACGGTCGCCATCCCACAATGTCGGCTCCATGCTCGCACCCGTGACGTGCACCGACACCAGTGCCCGCCGGACGGCGAGGAGTATTCCCGTCAGAATGGCCGCCACGAACAGGATGGTGGTATTTGCGCGCATTCCGACTCCCTTTCCCACCGCCTTTGTCAGGCGTGGCACCCATTCTTCTCACCGGTGGTGGCTGCTCGATCCTAACTTCCCGATATCATTTTGTCACCGTCGGAAGGTCCGGCGAGATTCAGGGGTTTCGAATATGGTCCAGACAGTACGCAGGGTCGGCGACAAGCTGTTGAGCAAGCTCGTTCCGCAACTCGAGGCATCGGCCTGTACCGCACCGGAGCTTGAATGCTGGTGCGATAACGACAGTATCGAGATGTCATATTGCTGTCAGGAATGCCGCTACTGTCCCGGCAGCGGCTATACCTGCAGCTGGCTCGGCTGCCGGAAGGGTTGCCCGTAACGACCTAGGCCTCCCTGGGTTCGCACACGTCGAGCGGAGGCGAACTGACGAAATCTCAGTTCGGCGTGTGCGCGGCCGCATATCCCTGCGCTTGCAGCGTAAATAGCCGTGCGTATTCTCCATCGAGATCCATCAGCGATTCGTGGGTCCCCTCCTCGACCACCCGGCCGTCCGCCAGAACGAGAATTCGGTCGGCATCTCGCACCGCGCTGAGCCTGTGCGAGACAAGCAGGCTGGTGCGTCCGGACCGCAACGTTTCCAGCCGATGATGGATTTGATATTCGGCCTCCGGATCCAGCCCGGAACTCGGTTCATCGAGAATAAGCAACTCCCGGTCGGCCCGCATCAATGTCCGCGCAATCGCGACCCGTTGCCACTGCCCACCCGAAAGCATCACACCTTTCTCCGCGTCGTCCTTGTCCGTCTCTTTGAAAAAGATGCGGCTGAGCATCGTGTCGTAACCGTGCGGCAGTGAATCGATTTTGCCCGCCACCCCCGCGGCCGCCGCGGCCCCGGCAATTCGGTGCCGATCACCTATCGCGGCCAGATCTCCGACGCCGATGTTCTCCGCGGCGGTCAGGTCGTACTCCATGAAGTCCTGGAACAGGACACCCAGCCGACGGCGCAGCTCCGGTACCGGGACGTCGCGGATGTCGACGCCGTCCCACAGGATCGCGCCACGGTCCGGGTCGTAGAACCGGCAGAGGAGTTTGATGAGGGTGCTCTTACCGGCGCCGTTGAGGCCGACGAGCGCCAGCGATGCGCCGTGGTCGATCCGGGCGCTGACTCCGCGCAACACCCACGGATGCGATGCGTCGTACCGGAACCAGACGTCGACCAGCTCGATGCCGGATGTCAACGCGGGCAGCGTATTTCGCCGCGTCGCGGCGGGCAGATCCGGGCCCGCCCCGAGCACGTCCAGGTAGTGATCCAGCTGCAGTAGCGCACGATGCGCACTGGTGATCCTGGCGATGAGGCCGGAGATGGCGGCCTGCGACGCGGCCACCGCCGTGATGAACGCCGACACGTCGCCCACCGTCAACTGTCCGCGCGCCGCCGCGTACACCGCCCACGCGAGACCGCACCCGCTGATCAGGCTGCCGAGGATCGCCATCGATAGTTGCGTCGTCAGCTGCCGCCGGTCCAGCTCTCGCTGTGCGTTGTTCGCCGTCACGATGGCCGCGAGCACACGTCCCTTGAAGAAGTCGACGAGTCCGAGCAGCCGGAGCTCCTTCACGGCTCGGACATCGCTGTTGAGCGCGCTCAACTGGAACTGTCTGCGGCTGGACGCCGACATGGTGTCCATCATTTCCGCGAACCGCCGCGCCAGCGCGAGCTGCGCGACCAACGCCGGTACCGCGGAGACCACCATGATCATGGCCATCGGCGGCGCGATCACCGCGACGGTGACCAGCAAACCGATCAGCGACACCGCATCCCGCACCGCCGCGAACACGCCGGTGGTCGCTGGGCCGACCGCATTGGATGTGCTCTGCTGCGCCGATCGAATGCGGTCCAGGAACCGTGGGTTCTCGAATCTGCCGAGACCGTGAAAGGCCCCGACCGCCGTGAACAGCCGATCGTTCATCACCAAGTAGGCCCTGCGATTCAGCTCCGATCTGAGGTATTCCGATGCGCGTGGTTCACAGGCGCTGACGAACCCCGCGCCCACCAGCGCCACGACGGCGACAACCAGAGTCGGTCCGGACTCCCGAGCGACCAGCGCGTCGGTCATCGACTTCGTGGACCAGACCACCGCCGAGGCGAGGGCGCCTCCCATCAGCGTCAGCACGACTTGAACGAGGGTGAGGCCCCTGCCCGCCGTCCAGCACAGCTGCCAGGCGGCCCGCAGCCGCGCCGGCGAAGCGCGGTCCGCGGGCGATCCGATGCGCTCCGCCGTCACCGAACGCCCGCGGTCAGCATCGCGAGGGAGTGCCGGGCCGCGACTATGACCCCGTCCTGATCGAGCAGGACGAGCTGCGGGAACCTGCCCACGCCGAGCGCCTCGGCCACCGCGTTCCCGGCCGGTTCGGCGATGACGGTCGGCGAGTCGCGGAGGGCGGCGAGGATGCGCCCCTGGTCCTCCTGGGAGGCCGACTCCATGACGACGATCGCCACCCGATCCGGGTCGGGATACCCAGCGAACTCCGCCGCCTGATCCAGGCAGGGAGCGCAACCGGCGGAGAAGAAGGCAACCAGGCGGTCCGGGCCGACTATCGCCGCCCCCGAGACACTTTCGCCGCGAGTGGAAACCGCCTCGAAACTCGGCAGCCGCTGTCCGATCAAGCCGTCACCCGCCGGGCGATTGCCGAGTGTCCCGAGGCGTTCCTCGTGCGTGCGCAACCGACGCAGTATGGCGAAGGTGATCAGCAGGTTGAAGATCAGCAGGACGGCGAGTATCGCGATCGCGGCGGCTACAAATGTCATGACACCTCAATGTGATGCATCGGGTTCGGCCCAGGGATCGAAGCTCGGACCTGTACGTGGACTGGAGGCGGGCTCACCTTCATACTTATAGACCCGCCCGAACCCGAAAAGGTTGGGGTCGAATCCTGCCGACGGACGGCGCCGCGATCGAACGGAGCAGACACCCGGATCCGCGACGTTCTCACCTCATGGGCGGTGGGTGCAGTCGACGGGTCCGCAGCAGGTCGGTGGCCTGCTTGCGTACCGGCCGCAGCGCGATGCTCAACTCGTCGGTGAACAACGTGTCCGGTGTCGAGGAATAAACGCTCAGCACTCCCATGACGGCTCCCTCGTCAGTGGCCAAGGGCTGACAGTGGATCGCTCGCACTCCCCCATGCCGCAGCGCCTCTCCGCATTCCGGCCAGCGGGCCGCCTCCGACAGGTCGGTGATCACCATCGGGACACCACTCGACACCGCCTCCCGGGCCGGACTCCCTGGATGGACCAGTTGGGCCTCCTCGGCCATGCGGGCCCGCGGCGTGCTGGCCGCAACGATCTCGAGAACCGTGCCGCCGTGTGCGCTCACCCCTGCCATGAGGGACCCGGGCAGCTCACGCAACAGTCGGGCCACTCCCGCCGCGGAGCCCCCAGCAGGAGAGACGGGACGATCAGGGGAAGCATCGAATATGACGGGCCTCGATCCATTGCGCTGAGCTACTGACCACGAATTCGAACTAGACGGCCACGCGCCACGACAACGGCGCCGTGCCCGGGCGCCCGAGTGCCCAGCGCGTGGCCGCCAGCACTTCGGAGCACGAAGAAATCAGCCGCAGTCGTTCCGTGCGGCCGTAGTCCGAGGAGTCGACCTCGGCGCGCAGATCCAGGACTCGCCGCGCGAGCATCCGGGCATCGGCGGGGTCCAGATCGTCGTTCGCGCGATTCAACGCCATCCAGATGCGCCGTTGAAGCCCGTCCATCCGAACCACCTCCTGTGTGCTGCGCTTATACCTCGTTGTCGGGTTGTGATACGCGATGCGCAGCGGGTTCTGTCCTCCCGATTACCCTGGCGCGGACATATCGAAACGGCAGGTCCGCCGCCTGCCCGGTCACCTCGGCGACCACGAAAGAAACTGTGCGGCAACAAAATCGGGCACGACCGGACGGATCGGCGATGGTCCCGGTAGGATCGTCGCGGCAGCTGCTGCCTCGTCTACATGGGGGTAATTCACCATCAGCAAGTGGTCACAGATGTTCGGTCAGGGTGGTTCCCATGAAGACGACGAGCAAACTTCTGCTCGTCGCCATGAACCGGGCGCGCCGAGCCGCCGCGTGAGCGAGCCGGAACCGTTGGCGGAGAAATTGTTCCGCGAGGCGCTCGCGCACGCCGATCGCGAGCGGGAGCCCACGGCCAAGGCGAGCGCCCTGCTGTCGGCGATCCACCGGTTCCTGGACGGAGCCGACGACTTCGAACTGGGACGCAACCAGGGGGCGCTGCAGTCCGGAGTGGTCGAGGCCGCAACCATTTTCCCGGATGCGGCGCTCACGGAGCTCATGGCGCTCGCCGCCCGCCGCGCGGTCGACGAGCACACGACCCGTGAGGTGCTCCGCGAATGGGTGCGCCGACCGGAGGAGGGTTCGTTCCCGGCCACGTGGGCCGCGGCGGCCGGGCTCATGGAGGCGGGCCCGAACAGCCTCTGCGTGTGGTTGACCCAGGCGGTGCGTGAGGGCGATACCGACGTCTCCCCGCAGTTCCGGCGGCTGGCGCGCAACCACCTGACCGCCCTGGTGGATTCGACGTTCGAGCGGTACGAATTCAGCGGCCCGAAGTCTCCGGTGTGGCAAATGCTGTATGCGCTGGGTCCGGGCAGCCGGGCGGACTGGTTCTGCCTGCTCGGCGACCTCGCGGCGCGCCGCGGCGACTATCCGGAGGCGTCGCGGCGCTATGAGCTCGCGGACCGCTTCGGGGGTTCGCAAGCCAAGCAGCGCCTGACCCGGTTGCGCGATATGAAAGCCTACGACCTGCTGCTGCGTGACGAACTCACCGCCGAACGCCTGAAAGGCTCGGGCACGCCCGGCCCGTACCGCCATCTCCTGACGGCCACGGCGGCGCTTGTACACGGGAAGTCGCCTGTCGCGTCGCTGAGACAGGCCGCGCAGGGTCCGGCAGATCCGTCGGTCGAGCAGGCGGTGGCCTTCCTGACGGCAGTGGAGCACCTGCGTGCGGGAGACAGCAGAACGGCGCGCGCGAAGCTTCGGACAGTGCTCGACGCTCCGGACGGTCACACCGACCTGGCGGCCAACGCCCGGCTGGTGCTCGGCGCACTCGACGGAGACGATGAGCTGGTTCTGGCGGGTGTGCGGATCCTGTTCGAAAGGCACGGGCAGCGTTGGTTCACCCGGTCGATGATCGACTCGACGATCGGCGTGACGGCCGCCCACGGCGACCTCGCACTGCTGCCTCAGCTGATCGCGGCACGATCCACGGACGAGGAGCTGGTATCGGGCCGCGAGCTGGATGCGGTGTGTCTTGCGGCGGCGCGCCGCATACTGGCGAACGCGGCGCGGGCGGCGCTGTCGGCGCAGCGCGACGAGGCACGCGCGCTTGTTGTCCGCGCGAACCAGTTGCTCGACCGCCGTACGGGCGCCGCGGCAGAGCAATTGCGCGGAAAGGCCGCCCGGATCGACGAGATCGCGGCTCGGCTGGACAGCACCGACGCCCCCGGGCGTCCGCTGGATCGGCTCGCCTTCGCCGCCCTCCGCAGCGACGGCGTCCGGCACCCGTTCACACCCCGGGCGCTGCGTCTGTGGGAGCAGCACGATTCCGACCCGGACAGCGACCCCCGCAGCCTGCACCACCTGGCCATTGCCCAGCACGCCCATGCGTATCAACTGGAACTCGACGGCGACGAGGCAGCGTTCCCCCAGTGGGCGCGGGCGCTGGGCAGTTGGGCGCGACTGTACGGGGACAGTCGTTTCTGGGATCTGATGCGCACGCACATGTCCACCGTCATGACCGACACCTCCGAGGTGGCGTCGGCCATCGATCGGGTCCGGGCGGATCTCCCGGCGTCTCTGCTCGAACTGCACGTCTCGCGGGTGCTGCAACTGCGGACGACTCGACTGCCATGGGCCACGGCACATATGCGGTTGATCCGTACGGCGCCGTTTCCCCCGGCCGAGATCTCCCGGGCCCGTGCCAGACTGGCGCGCGACGCGGGCAACCACGTTCGGCGGCTGGCCCGAGGCGGACATTTCGACCGAGCCCTCGACGAGGTGGCGGGCTGGATGCAGGTCGACGCCGACAATATTCCGCTGGCCGAACTCGCTTTGGATGTGGGCATCGATGCCCACTCCGATGCCCGCAGGCGCGAGGAGAACTGGGGTGTGCGGTCGCGCGAAGTGCTGGAACGTGTAGCGACGCTGGTGGAGCCGATGCGTGCGGCGTTGGGCATCACCGCGGACCAAGTGGCGCGCAAGCGGGTGCGTGCGGCGGACCAGCCCGAAGGGGACCCGGCCGCGTTCGCGAGCAAGCTGGCCCGTCACGAGTTCTGGCTGGGTGTGACCCTGCTGGAAGGGGCCGTGGACAGGGCGTCCCGGTACGGGAACGCCTCGTCGGTGCCCGCGGCGATCGGCACCCAATTCCGTTCTGCGGCTTACCATCTCGATCAAGCCGTGACGCTGGGGCTGCCCGCGATCGCCCCGTACGACCAGGGCCGCGAGGCCCTGCTGGCGGCGCGGCGGTGGCAACGGGCGGTGCAAGGCAGTACGTTCGGATTTTTCTAGCCGACTCGGGGCAGGAGCAGTGACAGTGGCGAATCTCTGGGAGTGGCGCAACGATAATCCATACTACGCCACCGCCTTTCAGATTCTCGACATCGATCCCACGGCCGACCGGGCGACGGCGCGGGGCCGGATCGCCGCGCGACGCAAGCGAATCTCATTCGACGCCGGACGTTTTCCGCTGTTCGGGCGGGTACTGGATCTGGCACAGATCAATTCGGCCGAGGAACAGCTCGCGACGGCCGAGACCAGGCTCGCACACGAACTGCTGACTCATCGTCCCGAGGCGGAGGGGGCCGACCTGGCCGACCTGGCCGAGTTGCTGGAACTGGCGGAGTCGTTGGCGGACGACCGTTCTCCGGGCGAAGCCGCCGCCGCGGTTCCGGCAGACGGCGAGCAGGAGTGCCCGTCGCTGGACTATCGGGTGCTTCCCCTGCTCATGCCGCCCCCGCCGGGCGACCCGAAACCATACGCCGATGAGGAGACAGCAGGATGAGCATCGTGGCCGGAATCGATCTGGGCACCACCAACAGCTGTGTCGCCATCCCCGCCGACACCGACATCCCGAACAAACAGGCGCTCATCGACAGCCGCCGGCTGCGGCCCCTGGGCGACGCGTTGATCGTCGCCAATGCGGATCTGTCGCCCACCACTCCGTCGGCAGTGTGGATCGCACCCGACGGGACCCCGCTGGTAGGAGCGCTCGCCAAGCGGCGAGCGCGGGTGCCCGGGGCGCCGCCCGCGATGTTCTTCAAACGAAATATGGGCACCGATCAGCCGGTCACGGCCGGACACGCCACGCTCACCCCGCTGCAGGCGTCGGTTCACCTGCTGCGACGGCTGAAGTCCGCGGCCGAGGAGACACTCGGAGTCGAGATCGATCGTGCGGTCGTCACCGTGCCCGCGTACTTCGAGACCAGCGCCAAGACCCAGACCACCCAAGCGGGCACCGATGCCGGGCTGGAAGTGGTCGAAACGCTGATGGAGCCCGTCGCGGCCGCCCTGGCACATATGCACGAGCACGGCGGAACCGCTGCCGCGCGGCGACGGTTCCTCATCTACGACCTCGGTGGCGGTACGTTCGATACCTCCGTGGTGACCTGGGACTCCGAGGAAGGATTCACGAGCAAATCCTTCGGCGGCAATCGATACCTGGGCGGATACGACCTCGACCAGGCAATCGTGGATTGGATCACCGGCCAACTGCCCGGCTACGACCTGCGGTTCGACCCCGCCGATCCCCGGGACGCCGAATTGCGGGCACGACTGCTGGCCCTCGCCGAGACCGCCAAGCACGAGCTGTCCCGGGAACCGGCGACCGAAATCATCAGCGACGACCTGGAGGATCGGGGCGGCCTGCCGATGAGTATCAACCTGCCGCTGACCCGCCCCGAGTTCGACCGGATGATCGAGGACCATGTGCGCGGCACCGTGGACGAGTGCGCTGCCGCGCTGGAGAAGGCTCGCCTGGCGCCGGCAGACCTGGACGAGATCGTGCTGGTCGGGGGGTCTTCCCGGATACCGCTGGTGTCGACCCTGCTGGCGGAGCGGTTCGGCCTCATGCCGCGCCTGTTCAATCCCGAACTGGTCGTCGCGGTCGGTGCGGCGCTCAAAGCCGCCACCGCGGCGACGCGCGGTCGCGTGCTCGAACTCGAGCCCCTGGTGCCCGACGGACCGGTGGTCGACATCGCCGGGCGCGTACGTCTGCCCGCACCGGACACCGGCGAGATCGTCGTCGCCGTGCAGCCCGATACCGGCCCCGCCCGGACGGAAACCGTCACGAGCGACGGCACATTCCTGTTCATCGACGTGCCGTTGGGAAATTCGGAGACGAGTGCGTTCACGATCCGCGTCCTGGTCGACGGCCGCGAGGTCGCGGCCGAACACACGACCGTGCGGTCGGTGGACCGCTCGGCCGTGCCCGATATGGCCGGGGACGTGCTGGCGCACGATTTCTCCGTCGAACTGCTGGATCGGCAGCTGTGCCGAGTGGTCAAGGCAGGCACCGCGATTCCGCACCGCGCGTATCAACGGCTGGAGACCGCGACCCGGGGCGCCACGTTGGCCGTGCGGCTGTACGAAGGATGGATCCAAATCGGTACCGTGCGGATCCGCGACCTTCCCGACGGTCTCGAACCGGGAACCGCGGTGGAACTCACCCTCGAGTTCGCCGCCGACTGGACCATCCACGCCGCGGTCCGGCTGCCGCACCTGGACCGGACCGCCACCGCCACCATCGAGATCCCCGCACGCGAGGTGCCGCCCTGGACGGACCTGTCGGCTCGGACCGCGGCGTTGTCGGGCACCTGGCGGCAGATGCGCGGGGAAGTCCATCACGCGGTAGCGGCCAAGGCCGAACCAGAACTCGAACAACGTCTGGCCGCGCTGGAACCGCTGCTCGCCAGGGGCCAGGACCCGGCCAAGGCGCACCACCTGCTGCTCGAGGCCGAAACCATCCTGCAGGGTTTGGTCCAGAGCAAAGGGCCCGACGAGTACCTCGAGCCCCCGCTGGCGGAGTTCGAGCAGACACTCACCGGCGTCACAGAGCTGATCCTGCTGCTGGAGCGTTCCGAGCCCTCGGTCGCGCAGTCGTTCCGGACTCGCCGCGACGCCTTCGAGTCCGAAGCGCGAACCGCTTACCAGGCAGGCGATTTCGTGGCGTGGCCACGCGTCAACCAGAAACTGATCGATCTGTACAGGGAGGCGCTGCATCTTCCGACGATCCGGGAGATCGTGATCGTGGGAGACACCCCGTCCGTGATCCGGTCCTGGTTGCGGGAACGGATCGCCGTGATCGACGAACAGGTTCGCCGCAAATACGACGAGTTGCGCGACGATCCCCGCCTCGAGCAGGAGGACAGGGACGAACTTCCGCGCCAGCGTGACGACTTTCTCGCCGACCTCATGGCCGTCGCGTTCGAGGTAGACCAGGTGGACTTCGCCAGGCCCGCCGCAACCGAAATGCTGCGCAATATCGAGGCCGACCGCCTGCGCCCACTGGAATGGCGGATCAGCAGCTGGGGCCGAGAAACCGGCATGCGGGCGTCGTAGCGCCGAGCTGATTCGCGCGCTCATGGGAGCCACCGCCGGGAAAACCAGGGGCTTGCCGGGCCGCACCGACCGTGTTGTTGTGATCTGCGGAGACGAGGGCGGTCGGCTGCTCACCGCGGGAGAACGGCGAGAGGTGTTGGTGTCTGTGGATTACGTGGAGCCGGTGGCGAGGCCCCGTGCGGCGTTGACCGAGGAGTTGCGGGCGTATTTCGGCTCGATCTCCTCCGCGGAGTTGTCCGATGACGACGATATTTTCGCGCTGGGGCTGGTCAACTCGCTCCGGGCGCTGGAGATCGTCGTGCACGTGGAGCGGACGTACGGGATCTCGGTCGAGGTCGAGGACCTCGATCTGGACAACTTCCGCACCGCGGCCCGCGCTGCCGCGTTCATCGAACGCAAGCAGTCCGGGAACGGGCAGCCATGATCGATGTCGAGAAAGTGGTCGCGGCCGCGAAATCGGATGCGGCGCACTGGGACCGCGCCGGACTGCCCGAGGAGGTGATCACGCTCGCCGCCCGGACCGGCCTGCTCGGCGCGGATCGGCCCACGAGTGTCGGCGGCGCGGGCCTGGATGCGCGCGAGTTCGGCCTGCTGGCCGCGACGCTCGGCGAGCACTGCACGAACCTGCGCTCGCTGGTCACGGTGCACGGCATGGTCACCGCCGCCGTGGACCGGTGGGCAACGGCGCGGCAGCGCGACGACTGGCTGCCCCGGCTCACGGCCGGTGACGCCATCGCCGCGCTCGCCGCCACCGAGGCCGGGGCAGGCACCGAGCTATCCGCTGTCGCAACGACTTTCGAGGGCGACGGCGCGGAGCGGAGGGTGTCCGGGCATAAGCTGTGGGTCACGTTCGGTCAGGTCGCCGATGTCTTCCTCGTGCTCGGCAGGGCGGAGGGCGGGCTTGCTGCCGCCATGGTCGACAGCGACAGTCCCGGCGTGTCCGTGGAACCGGTCGAGGGCCAGCTCGGCATCCGTGGCGCCCGACTCGCGCACATCCGATTCGACCGGGTGCGCATACCGGCCGAGCGGCTGCTCGCGCCGCCCGGATTCGGGCTTTCCCATGTCGTCGGCACGGCCCTCGACCACGGCCGGTACACCGTCGCGTGGGGCTGCGTCGGCCTCGCGCGCGCCTGCCTCGCCGACGCGGCGGAGCACGCGGCCACTCGCACCCAGGGCGGTATCGCGCTCGCCGACCACCAGCTGATTCGCGCGACGCTAGGCCGCTGCTGGGTGGATGTGCAAGGCGCGCAGGCCCTCTGCGAGCGCGCGGCCGAGCGGCGGACGGACGGATCGCCCGATTCGATCGTCGCGACCGTGGCCGCCAAGTACGCGGCGGCCGGTGCCGCGGCGACGGTGAGCGAACGGGCGGTGCAGGTGCTGGGCGCGGCGGGCTGCGGGCCGGACGGCCGCGCCGGGCGGTTCTACCGCGACGCCAAGGTCATGCAGATCATCGAGGGAGCGCAGGAGGTCGCCGAGGTGACGATCGGAGAACACGTGTTGCGGGGTGCGCGATGCTGAACGGGCAAGCGCGCGAACCGGTTCGGATCGGACCGGTCGCGACATGGTTCCCCGAGGCCGTCGCGCGCGTGGCGACGCTGGCGGAACTGCGGGATCTGCCACCGAATCGCCGCGACCACGCGCTCGCGCTGGGCATCGACACCGTGCGTACCGCGGACGGGATGACCGAGGTCGATCTGGCCGCCGAGGCCGCGCGGTCCGCACTGGCCGCGGCCGAGCTGGACGGCGCCGAGGTCGATGCCCTGTTGCTCGTGACGGGGCGGGCGCCGGAATATCTCCTGGCTTCGGAAACCACACGGCTGCAACACCGTATCGGCGCGACCCGCGCCTTCACCGCGGGCGTCGGCGATCTCGGATGCGTCTCGATCTCCGCGGCCCTGGCCCTCGCCGCGGCGCTGCTGCGCGGAGACGACCGCTACCGCACGGTGCTGGTCGCGGTGGCGGCCAAGACTCCGACGAGCCACCGCTATCGGCCGCCCATGACGCTGCTCGGTGACGGCGCGGCCGCGTTCCTGGTCACCGGCTCCGGCGGCCGCTGGGAGTTCGTCGACCACATCCTGCGCAGCGACGGCAAATACGCGGACCTTTTCCGGATCGACTATCGCGACATCCCCGCGGACGCGTGGACCGAGGACTGCGCCGACGAATCTCTGTACTCCTTCCGACTCGCGGTGGAGAGCAAGAAGCGCTTCGACGCCATCGTCCCGGAGTTGCTGGAGCGCAATGGAATCCGCGGTGAGGCCACCGGCCCGATCCTGATGCAGAACCTGTCGTCCGGTGCGTTCGCCTTCTGGGAGGAGGCGCTCGAGACCCCGATCGACAAGGCCTGCCGGGACAATCTCGCCGCCTTCGGACACCTGGGCTCGATGGACATGCTGGTCAATCTGGAGTCCGCCGCGGCCACGCGGATGCCGGGCGAGTACGCGCTGCTGCTCAACAGCAGCCCGGTGGCCGCGTGGAGCGCCGGCCTGATGCGGAGGGTGTGATGGCGGCGACGGTGAAGTGCCTGGTCTGGGATCTGGACGACACGATGTGGCCCGGCGTGGTATTGGAATCCGATGGTGGCGCGCCGAAACCCGAGGCGCTCCAGGCGATCCGGACGCTGGACGCGCGCGGCATCCTGCACGCCGTCGCGAGCCGCGGCGAACCGTCGGTCGCCACGGCACATCTGCGGCGGCACGGGATCGAGGACATGTTCTCCGCCGTCGAGATCGGCTGGGGACCCAAATCTCAGGCGATCCGGCGTATCGCCGAGTCGCTGAACATCGGGCACGAGACCCTGGCCTTCATCGACAACGATCCCGTCGAGCTGGCCGAGGTGGCGTCCTCGTGCCCGGAGGTTCGCTGCTATCCCGCCGACCGCCTCGCCGAGCTGGCGACCCTGCCCGAATTCACGCCCGGCACGGTGACTTCCGAGGCGCGGCACCGCCGGTCGTACTACCGCGCGGAGCGTGCCCGCCGGACGGGCGAGGCCGAATTCGGCGGCTCCGACGCCGAATTCCTCACCTCGCTGCGGCTGGTCATGACCGTGCGCGAGGCACGCGAGGAGGACCTCGCCCGCGCCCACGAGCTGACCGTGCGCACCCACCAACTCAACACCACCGGAACGACTTTCGATATCGACGACCTGCGCGAGATGTGCGGCTCACCGCGTCACGAGGTGCTCGTGGCGCAGCTGCGCGACCGGTTCGGCGGCTACGGCACCATCGGCCTCGCGGTCTCGGAGATCCGCGGCGGCGACTCGGTGCTACGGCTGCTGCTGATGTCGTGCCGGGTGATGTCGCGCGGGGTCGGGACGGCGATGATCCGGGAGATCGTCCGGCGAGCCCGTGCCGCGGGCAGGCGACCGGCCGCGGAATTCGTTGCCACCCCGGTCAATCGGGTGATGCTGGTGACGTTGCGGTTCGCGGGATTCGAGGTGCTCGAGTCCGACGGCGAACGCATGCTGCTGATCTGCCGGGCGGCGCCGGAGGACATCGGCGGCACGGGACATGTCGAGGTGATCCGGTGAACCCGGCGCCGGACCTGGTGCGCGCGATCGTCGGCAACGCCGAGCGCGTGCCCGATCGCGTCGCGCTCGTGGTGGGCGACCGCGCGCTCACCTATCGCGAACTCGATTCCGCCACCTCCTATCTCGCGCGCCGGTTGGTCGCGGACGGCGTGCGTCCGGGGCAGACTGTCATGGTGTTCCAGCGGCAGAGCGTGGACACCGTGATCGGCATGATCGCCGCCCTGCGCGCGGCCGCGGCCTGGTGCGTGGTCGAACCGGGGCGCCCGGCCGCGACGGTGCGCGCGGTGGTCGACGCCACCGACTGTGCCGCGGTACTGGTCAACGGACGCGACGAGTTCACCCCGCGCGACGAGGTGGCCACGCTGCTCGCCACGACGACCGCGCGACCGGCGGTGCTCGATATCGCCGACGGCGCCGAATCACCGACCGTGGCGCTGCCGGACCCCCCGCCCCAGCGGGCGCCCGCGTACGTGATCACCACCTCCGGTTCCACCGGGGAGCCGAAGGCCGTCGTCGTCTCACGGGCGAACCTCGCCGGATTCCTCGCGGCGCGCGACTACCCCCCGCATCGCGACGGCGAGCTGGTGACCTTCGCGGCCATGCGGCTGATCTGGGACGGCTCGCTCGTCGGCGTCGCCTGGGCGCTGGCCGTCGGAGGCACCAGTGTGCTGCCCGACGCCGGGATGTTGCCCGACGTCGAGGCCGTCGCGGAACTCGCTGTCCGCCACCGCATTTCACACCTGGTGGCAACGCCGTCGTTCTACCGGCTGCTGCTGCCGCGGCTGGCCGACCTGAAACCGGCGCTGCGGGTCGTCTCCCTCGCCGGTGAGGCGGTGCCGGTCCGCCTGGTCGAGGAGCACCGCGCGGTGCTGCCCGAGACGCGGCTGCACAACGAGTACGGCCCCACCGAGGCGACGGTCACCTGCATCTGTCACGTCGTCCCGCCGACATCCCCGCGTGTCGTCCCGATCGGTACACCCACCGACGGCACGACGGCCCACATTCTGGACCACGCGCTGCGGCCGGTCCGTCGCGGCACCCGCGGCGACCTCTACCTCGGCGGCGTGCAGGTGGCCGACTGCTATGCGCGCCAGCCCGGCCTGACCGCGACCCGGTTCGTCGCCGATCCGTTCGCGGCCGAGCCCGGCGGGCGCATGTACCTCACCGGCGACCTCGCGCGGGCGGATGCCAACGGCGATATCGAATTCCACGGCAGGGCCGACGGCCAGCTGAAGGTGCGCGGCGTGCGGATCGAACGCGGCGCCGTCGAGACGGTGCTGGAGCGGCATCCCGCCGTGCGGCAGGCCGTCGTGCTCGACGCGGCCGACTCCGACGGCACCGCCTACCTGGCCGCGTTCTGGGTGCCCGCCGACCCCGCGGCGCCGCTGCCCGCCACCGGCGCGCTGACCGCGTTCTGCACCGAACATCTTGCGCCCGAATCAGTTCCGGCACGATTCGTGACGATCGAGTCGCCGCCGATCGCGGCGGGCAGCAGCAAACTCGACGAGACCGCCCTGCGCGCCCTGCTGCACTCGCCGTCCGCGCGGCGCGCCGCCCCGTCGCGAGACCGGTGGACCGACGACGAGCGGGCGATCGGTGCGCTCTGGTCGGAGGTCCTCGGCCACGACGAATTCGACCGCGCGGACCGCTTCTTCGACGTCGGCGGCAATTCCCATCGCGTGGTGGCGCTGCACCTGCGGCTCGAGGCCGGGTGGCCCGGCGCGATCTCGGTGGGAATGCTGTTCGACCTCGACACCGTGGCCACGCAGGCGAGTGCGCTGGCGGCGGATCCGACGACCCGGTCCGAGGCCGCTGACAGCGTGCCGATGGCCTTCGAAGTGTGAGGATGATCGTGGACAGCGCAAGAGACCAGGACATCGCGATCGTCGGTATCGGCGTTCGCTTTCCGGACGCGGCGAACCTCGCCGACTTCCGCGCGAATCTCGCCGCCGGCCGGGATTCGATCGGGCCGATGCCGGACTCGCGCGCCGAGGCGACCGCGCTGGACCGCTCCCTCGGCTATCTGCCCATGGGGCATCTGACCGACATCCACACCTTCGACTACGCGTTCTTCGACCTGTCCAAACGCGAAGCGTCGCTGATGGATCCGCAGCAGCGCATCGCGCTCGAGCTGGCACACACGGCGATCGAGGACGCCGGATACGCACCGGCCACGCTGCGCGAGGCGACGACCGCGGTGGTGTTCAGCGCCCCGATGCCGACCTATCACGCGATGGCCGTCGATCCGGGGCCGCTGGCCATGCTCGGCAACCTGCCGTTCGGCACCACCGCCCGCATCGCGCACCTGCTCGGCCTGACCGGGCCGTGCTACGCGATCGACAGCGGCTGCAATGCCTCCCTCATCGCGGTGCACCACGCATGCCGCGAATTGCGGTGTGGGGACGCCGATTACGCGCTCGCAGGCGGAGTCAGCGTGCGCGCCGGAGGCGCACCGGAGTGGACTGCGCGGACCATGACGGAGATCGCCTCCCCCAGCGGTCAGTGTCGGGCGTTCGACGCGGATGCCGACGGTACGGTGCCGGGCGAGGGCGGCGCCGCGCTGCTGCTGACCACGCTCGCCCGGGCGCGCGCCGATCGCGCACCCGTGTATGCCGTGATCCGGGGCAGCGCGGTGCTGCACAACGGGCACTCGTCGGCGACGATCAGCACCCCCAGCGCCGCGGCCCAGGCCCGGGTGATCGCGAGCGCCTGGCGCAATGCCGCCGCTGATCCCGGCGACGCCGGATATCTCGAGGCGCACGGTTCGGCGACCCGGTTGGGCGACGCCGTCGAGATCGAGGGTCTGCGTGCGGCGTTCGGCGGGCGCGCGCGGCCGCTGCCGATCGGATCGGTCAAGACCAATATCGGGCACCTCGATCACGCCGCGGGCGTCGCCGGGCTGGTCAAGGCCACGCTGAGCGTCGCCGAGGGGAGCTTGTATCCCTCGCTGCACTTCGACCGGCCCACCGGCGACCTCGACCTCGCCGCGGCGGGCATCGAGGTGGTCACCCGACCGCGGCCGTGGGTGAGCGAGGGCAGGCCGCGGCTGGCGGGCGTCAGCTCGTACAGCCTCGGCGGCGCGAACGCGCACTGTGTCGTGCAACAGGCGCCGGACGAACGTAGTGGCGGTGATCCGGTGCGGCGCCCAGAACCACATGCCGGGCACACCGCGGTACAACGTCTTTCCGTGGCGGCGCACCGGCTGATCGGTGTGTCGGCGCGGACACCGGCAGCACTCGCGGAACTGTGCCACCGATTGGCGGAAACGCTGCGCGCGGACCGCCCCGCGCTCGCCGATGTCGCGTTCACGCTGGGCCGGGGACGCGCGCATTTCGGGTATCGGGTGGCCGTATGTGCCACGGACACCGGTGATCTCGCCGACCGGCTGGAGAAGTACGGGGACGCAACCGATTTCGTCGAGCGACCGGTCCCGCCGCGGGTGGCGCTGCTGCTCTCCCCCGGTGCGGTTCCGGCCGGGGTCGACCCCGCGCCGCTGCCCGACCGACTGCCCGCGATCGGAGCCGTTGCCGAGGTGCTGGCGGGGCAGATCGCGGCGCATGATCGGTTGCGCGCCTGCGGAATAGGATTCGCCGCGATCCTCAGCGGCGGCGCGTCGAAGTTCGCGGCCCGGTATCTGCTCGGCTCGACGGCTTCCGTCGAACCCGCGGAACTCGACGCCGCCGCGGCGACGCCCACGGTAGATCGCGATCGACTGCTGACCGCGGCGCATACGCTGTTGCGCGACGGACCGGTCCTCTTCGTCGACCCGGCCCCGGACGGCGTGCTCGGACGATTCCTCGCCGAGGACCTCGCGGACCATCCCGACGCCGAGACCCTGTTCGGCGCAGCCGATTCGGGCGGTTCGCCCGGGATTCTGGGCCGCCTCTACGAGCGCGGAATCGACCTGGACTGGGCCGCCGTGGACGCCGACGAAGGCCGACGGATACGGCTGCCGGGACACCCGCTGCACGGCTCGCGGTGCTGGGTCGAACTGCCCGGGACGGTGCCCGCGCCCGTCCCCGCCGCGGTACCCGCCCCGCGGCCCGCACCGGACACATCGGCGGATCCGGCACAATGGCTGCGCGCGACCCTGCGCGAACTGTTGCACTCCGAGACCGAAATCGTTTCCGACGACGACTATTTCGACCTCGGTGGTAATTCGATCATCGCGGTGCAGCTGGTGGAACGGGTCGCCGAGGCCTATGGCTTCCGTCCCAAACTGCTCGACGTCTACGAGCGGCCGGTCGTTGCCGATTTCGCCGCGCTGCTGCGTGACCGGGCCGTCCCCGCCGCGGCGGAGCGCGCGCTGCCGCCGATCACGCGGACCGACGAGCTGGTGATGTCGCCGGGTCAGGAGCGCATGTGGTTCCACCACCAGCTCGTACCGGAGACGACCCTCTACAACTATCCGGTGGTCAACGTGCTGCGGGGGCGGATCGATGTCGCCGCCGTCCGGGGCACCTTCGAGGACTTCGCCGAACGACACGAGCCGCTGCGCTACAACCTCGTCGAGAGCGACGGTCAACCGGCCGTCCGGATCCGGCCGTCGCTGGGCGAATTCTTCCGCCTCGCCGACGTTTCCGACGCGACCGACCCCGTCGCCGCGGCGCGGGAGCTGATCGCGCGGGCCGCTCTGGCGCCGTTCGACCTGGCCCGGGATCCGCTGGTCCGGGTGCTGCTGGTGACGCTGTCGCCCGAGATGCACGTGCTGCAGGTGACCTGCCACCACTGCGTCACCGACGGCGCCACGCCGGGCATTCTCGCCCGCGAGATCCCCGTGCTGTACGCCGCGCGGCAGGAGGGCCGCGGCGCCGCGCTCGAACCGCTGCCCGTGCGCTACCGCGACTACGCGCACTGGCACCGGGGGCTCATCGAGTCCGGGGCCCTCGATCACGAACTGGAGTACTGGATCCACGCGCTGCGCGACGCACCGAAACTCCGGCTGCCCACCGACTTTCCGCGCCCGCCGCGAAAGACGTTCGTCGGCGATCTGGCGCCGTTCACGGTGTCCGCCGATCTCCTCGCACGCTCCCGCGCGGTCGCCAAGCGGGAGTCGGTGTCGCTGTTCGTCGTGCTGCTTGCCGGTCTGTACCTGTTGCTCGCGCGGCGCAGCGGGCAGCGCGACATCGTGATCGGCACGCCGACCACCGGCCGCACCCGCCGCGAACTCGAGGGACTCATCGGATTCTTCAACAGCACGGTCGCGTTGCGCGCCAACCTGTCCGGGCCCGCCACGGTGGCCGAACTGCTCGAGCGGGTGCGCGGGATCGTGCTGGGGGCCCTGGAGAATCAGGAGATCCCCTTCGAGCGGGTCGTCCATGCGCTGGGCGATCAACGGGATCTGTCGCGGACCCCGCTGTTCGACGTCCTGTACGTCCATCAGGAACTGCCCGGCGCCGGCAATCCCCTCGGCGAGGAGGAGACGGAGTTCTTCGACCTGGAGCACTCCATTCAGAACGCCTTCGGCGGGTTGCCCGCCGGCACGGCCAAATTCGACCTCAGCCTGATCACCTACGACCGCAGCGACGGGCACGATATGCTGGCCTGCTTCGAGTTCAGCACCGAACTGTTCACCCGGCGCACGGCCGCGGGATTCGCCGACGCCTACCTCGAGATCCTCGCGGACCTCGTCGAGTCCGCACCCGACCGTTCGATCGACGAACTCCTCGTCGCGGCGATGCCGGAAGCCGCTGCGGCACTGGAGATTCCCACGGATCGGCCGCGGCCCGACGGCGCCGTGCGGTACACGATGGGTTCGGTGCGCGAGACCGTACCCGCCGAGACCACCGACGCGGCGATGCTCGGCGCCTGGGTGGCGCTGCTGGCCTGGTACTCGGGTTCCGACGAGGTCGAGGTGGGGCTGCCCGGTGGCGCGGCCCGCATCGGCCTCGCCGACGAACCCGACGCCATCGAGCTGATCGCGCGGACGACGGACGTGCTGACGGCCCCGCCGACCGGTGCCGGTGAGCGGGCGGTCCGCTACCACACCCGGCCCGACGGCGCGGAGCTGACGCTCGATCTGGTGCACGGTGACGAGAAATATGCCGAATTGTCCTATGCGAGTGAGCTTTTCGACGAGACAACGGCGCGGGAGATGCTCGGAGATCTGGTGCGGTTGCTGCACGGACTGGCGCGGACGCCCGGCGAACCGGTGCCGGATATCGCCCTGCACTGCCTGACGGAAGCGGAGGTAATCCAGTGACAGCGAGCCACGCCGGCCCGGCCGACGGCGTCGTCGCGGTGATCGGGGCGGGCACCATGGGCACCGGCATCGCGCAATGCCTGGCGCAGGCCGGATATCGGGTCGAGATCGTCGAACCGAATCCGGAAGCCGCCGCCCGGTCACGCCGTGACCTCCGAGAGGCGGTGCGGTTGGCGCTGCTGCTCGGGCATGCCGATCGCGAGACCGCCTCCGCCGCCGCCGACCGCGTGCGATGGGTGGCGAAGATCGGCGAACTGGACGGCGCCGACTTCGTCATCGAATGCGCGACCGAGCGAATCCCGTTGAAGGAGAGCCTGTTCGGCGAGCTGGACCGGCACTGCCCCGCGCACACCGTTCTCGCCTCGTGCACCTCCGCCATCCCGATCGCGCGCCTGGCCGCCGCCACCGAGCGACCGGACCGGGTGCTCGGCCTGCATTTCATGAACCCGGCGCCGCTGACGACCGCCGTCGAGGTGGTGCGCGGCGCGCAGACCGCACCCGACACCCTGGCCCGCGCCACGGAACTCGTCGGGGCACTGGGCAAGGAGTCGATCGTCGTCGGCGACAGGCCCGGGTTCGTGTTGAACCGCGTGCTGATGCTGTGCATCGCGCAGGCCGCCGCCGCGCTCGACACCGGCACGGACGCCGCGACCGTGGACGCCCTGTTCGAGCAGTGCCTCGGGCACCGGATGGGCCCGCTGCGCACCGCCGACCTGATCGGATTGGACAACGTGGCCGACACCCTCGACGTGCTGCGGCACGAGACCGGCGATCCGCACTACCACCTGCCGTCCGCGCTGGCGGCGCTCGTCGACGCCGGACACTACGGCCGCAAGACCGGACGGGGATTCCATGACTATCGATGAGACGACGACCGAGGCGCCCGGCGGGTGGGCGCCCACCGACGCGCAACGCGCGGCCTTGGCCTCCAGCCACAGCTGGGTCGGCCTGTACCTCGAATGGGACGATGCGGTGCGCGCGGAGGCGCTCGCCGTGGCCGTCGACACGGTCATGGGCGAGTGTTCGATGCTGCACAGCACATTTCGCGGCGCCGACAGTGCGGTGCGGGTCTTCGAAACCGCGCCGACGTCGACCGAGGTGCTCGAAACCACCGACGATCCGGCCCGGTTCGTGCCCACGCTGCTCGCCGAGGAGCGCTCGCGCACAACGGATCTCGCTTCAGGACCGCTCTACCGGCACCTCGTCGTGAGTTTCACGGACGGCCGCGTCGGCTGGTTCCAGCGCTACCACCGTCTGATCAACGACGAACCCGGCACCCTCGCGATAGTCGCCAGAGTCCGCCGACTCCTCGACGGCGCCCACTCTGATCCTCCTACCACCGCCCCTTTCGGCACCCCGGAAGACCTACTGGAAACCGAACGCCGATACCGCGAGTCGGGCGCCTGGTCCGCCGACCGCACCCACTGGGAACATTCACTGGCCGAACGGGAAAGGCCGGTCCCGCTGCCCACCCTCACCGACGGGGCGGGCGGGGGGTTGTGGGCCGAGATGGCGCCGAGTGCCGAACTCACCAGGCTCGCGCGGGGCGGGGGCGGGGGCACGGCGGCGGTCGTGCTCGCCGCGGTCGCCGTCTACGCCTCGCGTATGACCATGACCGATGATCTCATCATCGCCGTTGGCGACTCGAACAGCACTGTGCCACTGCCTATTTCGGTATCGCCGCACGCTACGTTCGACGCGCTGACCAAGCGGGTGGGACTGGAGCTGCGCCGAGCGCGACGACATCGCTACATCCCCGACATCGACGACCCCTGGCTCGACGCACCGCTGCGCGGGCAGTGGCCCCTCGCGGTACGCATACTCCCCGGTGCGGGACTACTCGAGCCGGGCATCGCGAGCGCCTCGTTCAGCACCGACGACAGTGTGACGATCTGTGTCGACGACACCGCCGGCCCCTGGCGCATCGCGGTCACCGGACCGCACCACCAAACCCACCGCAACCGCATCACCCACCTCCTGAACCGCCTCACCCGGGCCCCGCGCACCCCCCTCGGCCGCCTCGGTCTCACCGAACCCGACATCATCCAGCTCGAGGCGGCACGTACCGAGGCGATCCGCCAACCGTCCGAATCGCGCGCCGGCACATCGCCGGACACACTGGCGGCGCTGCTGGCGCGGCAGGCCGCGCGGACGCCCGACGGCGTTGCGCTCTGCGGCTCGGGCCGGGAGATGGCCTACGCCGAGCTACACGGCGCTGCGAACCGGCTGGCGCGCAGGCTGGTTCGGCTGGGTGCGGGGCCGGAACAGGTTGTGGGTGTGGCGGTTGGATCGTCGGTGGAGCAGGTTGTGGCGGTCCATGCCGTGCTGACGGCCGGTGCCGCCTATCTGCCACTGGATCCCGCGCATCCCCGCGAGCGGCATGCCTATCTGGTCGATGTGGCTCGCCCGGTGTGTGTACTCACCACTCGGCGTGACGGATTCGACCCGCCGCCGAATATTTCCGTGATCTATCTCGACGATCTGGATCTGTCCGGCGAGTCCTCCGAGGCGCTTGCCGATGCCGATCGCCTCGCTCCGCTGCGCCCGGAGAACCTGGCGTATGTGCTGTTCACCTCCGGGTCCACCGGGCGGCCCAAGGGGGTTGGCGTCACGCACGGCGCCGTCTGCGCGCATCTCGCGTGGATACAGCACATCCACGCGCTCGACGGTACCGACGCGGTGCTTCGAAAGACCGCGTTGTCGTTCGATGTATCGGTCTGGGAAGTGTTGTGGCCCTTCGCTTCCGGCGCCCGCTTGGTGGTCGACGGATCCGACGCGGACCGCGATCCCACCGGACTGGCGCAAGTGGTCGCCGAATATGCGGTCACCACGGTGCAATTCACGCCCACGACGCTCGCCGCGCATCGGCGGGCGGCGGCGGAATCGCTGGCGGCGACGGTGCGCCGGATCCTGGTCGCCGGAGAGGCGCTGACACCGGTCCTCGCCGCACAGTTGCCCGCTCTCGCACCCGGGGCTCGATACGACAATCTCTACGGTCCGACGGAGGCGACCGTCGCCGTCACCCGGCACGAGGTGCGGACTGCCGGGCATGGCATCAGCGAAAACGGTGCGGCCCAACGATTCTCCGCCGATACGATCCCGATCGGCACGCCCTCGCACGGCGCCCGGGCCTACGTCTTGGACCACTGTCTGCACCCGGTGCCCACCGGGTCGCCCGGCGAACTGTATCTCGGCGGCGCCGTCCTCGCCCGCGGGTACGTCGACCGACCCGAGCTCACGGCCGCGCGGTTCGTCGCCGACCCGTACGGCGCTCCGGGAGGGAGGCTCTACCGCACCGGCGATATCGTGCGGGTGAATGTCCATCGCGAGTTGGAGTTTCTCGGCCGCGGCGATTTTCAGGTGAAACTGCGTGGCATCCGCATCGAGCTCGGCGAGATCGAGGCTGTCCTCGCCGCGCAGGAGTCCGTCGCGCAGGCCGTGGCCGTCGTGCGCCCCCGGGACGGCGTTTCCGGTGATCAGCTGGTCGCCTACGTCACGGCAGCCTCGGGACACCACATCGACCCGGAGGCGCTGGAGCGGCGACTGCGCGAGGTGCTGCCGCGGCATCTGGTGCCCACGCTGGTCGTCGCCCTCGCCGAGCTGCCGGTCAACCGCTCCGGCAAGATCGACCGAAAGGCATTGCCCGAACCCGTCTTCGAACCGACGCCCTTCCGTGCGCCGCGCACCGAGGCCGAGCGCGCGCTGGCCGCCGTCTTCGCCGAGGTGCTCGGCCGCGACACCGTCGGCGTCGACGAATCGTTCTTCGCGCTCGGCGGCGACAGCATCATGTCCATCCTGCTGGTGTCCCGCGCACGCGCGCGCGGCGTCGTGGTGACGGCGCAGGAGGTATACGAGCATCGCACCGTCGCGCGCCTGGCCGCCATCGCCGACACCGCGGATGCGGAGGACGCACCGCGCCTCGAGGAGCCGCCCGGCGGTGGTGTCGGGGAGCTGCCCCTCACGCCGGTGATCCGGTTCCTGGTCGAGCGAGGCGGCAATTTCGACAGGTTCTGCCAGTCGATCACGCTCGATCTTCCGGACGGGATCGACCGCGCCGCACTGGTTTCCACCGTCACCGCCGTCGTCGACCATCACGATATGTTGCGTTCGCGGCTCTACCGCGACGAGAGCGGCGAATGGCGTCTGACGGTCTCCCCGCCCGGCAGCGTCGACGTCGACTCCCTGATCGACCACGTCGTCCATGACGACCTCGACGGCGCCGAGCTGACAGCCTTCGCCACCGACCGGCTCAACGCGGCCGTCGACCGGATCGACCCGGCGACCGGCGCGGTCCTGCGGTTCGTCTGGCTCACCCCGCGGCAGCGCCCGTCGGCCGGACTGCTGGTCATCGCCGCGCACCACATCGCGGTAGACGGGGTATCGTGGCGAATCCTGTTGCCCGACTTCGTCTCCGCGTGGGCGGCCGTCGCGGCCGGAAGCACGCCGCGGCTGCCCGGCCTCGGCACGTCGATGCGGGCATGGGCGCATGCGCTGGTGGACACCGCGCGGCATCCCGCCAGGGTCGCCGAGCTACCGGTATGGCAGCAGATCGTGGCGGGACCGGCGCCCTCGTTCGGGGAACGGCCCTTCGACCCGAGTCTGGATCTCGCGCCGAATGTGACGCAAACCGCCGTCGAACTCGATGAGCGTGACACCACCGCACTGCTCACCGCCGTCCCCGATCGCTACGGGGCACGCGTGGCGGACGCGTTGCTGACGGCGCTCGCCCTCGCGGTCGTCCGCTGGCGGTCGCGGCGCGGCGATGGCGAGCGGTCGGTGCTGCTGCGGCTCGAGGGTCACGGCCGCGAGCAGGACGCCGTGCCGGGCGCCGACCTGTCGCGCACCGTCGGCTGGTTCACGTCGATCGTCCCGGCTCGGCTCGAGCTGGCCGGGGTGGATCTCGACGACGCGTTCGCGGGCGGGCCCGCCGTCGGCGTCGCCCTCAAGGCCGTCAAGGAACAGCTGCGGTCGGTGCCGCACAACGGATTCGGCTACGGACTGCTCCGGTATCTGAACGAGGAGACCGCCGCGGCGCTGCCGCGCGAGGAGCCGGGCGAGATCTCGTTCAACTATTTCGGGCACATCACCGGCATCGACATCCCGGAGGAGCTGGCCGGAATCGGCTGGCTGCCCTCCCCCGAACACGGCATGTTGCCGATCCGGCCGGACGCGCGGCGCGGGGCGCTCGGCGCCGTCGAGATCGATTCCATCGTGCTCGGCAACCGGCTGCGGACGGGCATCGGCTACGCGCGCTCCCTGTTCACCGAGGCGGCCGGGACAGAGCTGATCGAGCTGTGGCGCGAGGCGTTGAGCGCCGTCGCCCGGCATGTGCGCGATCCGCGGACGCGCGGCGGGCACACCCCGTCCGATTTTCCGCTCGCCGCCCTCACCCAGGCCGATATCGACGCGTGCGAACGGCGATACCCGGCGCTGGCCGAGGTGTGGCCGGTCTCGCCGCTGCAGGCCGGGATGATGTTCCACGCCCTGTTCGATCCCGGCGCGATGGACGTCTACACGGTGCAGCTGGTGCTCACCCTGGACGGAGCGATCGATGCCGGGCGGTTGCGTGCGGCCGCCGCGGCCGTGCTCGAGCGACATCCCAACCTGCGCACCGCATTCGCGGTCAGCGAGGCCGGGACGCCCATCCAGATCGTCACCGCCGAGGTGGCGCTCCCCTGGCGTGAGCTGGACCTGACCGCCACGCCCGATGGTGAACTCGATCATGTCCTGGATTCCGAACGCACGACGCCCTTCGATCTCGAACATCCACCGCTGCTGCGTTTCCTGCTGATCCGCACCGACGCCGCCCGGACCCGGCTGGTGGTGACCTACCACCATCTGCTGCTCGACGGCTGGTCCATACCGCTGTTGCTGCGCGAAATCGTCGCGGACTACGCCGGTTTCGAGGTCGCATCGACCCGGCCCTACCGGCACTATGTGGAATGGCTCGCCCGACGCGACAACTCGGAGTCCCGCGCGGCGTGGACGGAGGCGTTGTCGGGAATCTCCGAGCCGACGCTGCTGGCGGGTGAGGCGCCACCGGGCGCTCCCTCCGCGCTGCCGGTGGAACACGAGATCGTCCTGGATACCGCACGGACACAACGGCTTTCGCAGCTCGCCGCCGAGTTCGAGGTGACGATGGGCACCGTGCTCCAGGCCGCGTGGGCGATCCTGCTGGCGCGCATGACCGATCGCACGGAGGTCGTCTTCGGCACGACCGTCTCGGGACGGCCCGCCGACCTGGCGGGCATCGAAGCCATGGTCGGGTTGTTCATCAACACCGTCCCGGTTCGGGTCCGCACGGCGCCCGGCGAGACCGTGCGAACACTGCTGCGCCGCGTGCAACGCGACCAGTTCGACCTGACGGCCCACCACCACGTGGGCCTGCCGGACATCGTCTCGAGCGTCGACGTCGGCGAGCGCGACCTGTTCGACACCCTGCTGGTGATCGAGTCATATCCGTTCGACGTGCCGCGTCTGCGCGAGGACGCCACGGTGAGCGCCGGTCTGGCCATCTCCGGCCTGCGATCGCGGGAAGCCACGCATTACGCGCTCACGCTGACCATCCGCCAGACCGATCGGCTGCACATCCTCGCAAGCCGTCGCCCGGACCTCCTGGACGAACGGACCGTAGACCGCCTCGGCGAACGCCTGATCCGGGTCCTGCTGGCGATCATCGCGGACCCGGACGCCCCGGTGGACGCTATCGATCCGCTCGATGCCGAGGAACGCGGCCTGGTCCTGGAGCACTGGCAGCGCCCAGCCCCGCCGCTACCCGACACCACCCTCGTCGACCTGTTCCTGGCGCAAGCCGACGCGCGACCCGACGCCGTCGCCGTTCGGCACGGCTCGCGATCGATGACCTACCGCGAGCTGGACCGAGCCTCCGCAGCACTGTCACGCACCCTGGCCACCCGCGGCGTCGTCCCCGAACTCCTTGTGGCCGTTGCCATTTCGCAGTCTTTGGAGCTGATAGTCGCCCTGCTCGGGGTACTGCGTTCCGGCGCGGGATATGCACCGCTGGATGTAACCAACCCTCCGCGGCGCTTGGAATTCGTTCTTGCCGAAACGAACCCGGCCTGCGTGATCACAACACACTCCGATCATCCCGCGCTACCGCCCGGACCTCGGCCGTACCTGATCCTCGATGACGCAGGCGATATCTCGGAGAACTCGCCCGGGCACGAACACACATCCCAGAGCGGCCATGATCCAGCGGGATCGCCCGACTTCTCACCCACGCCGCCGCGGTCGGACAATGTCGCCTACGTGCTGTACACCTCCGGATCGACCGGGCAGCCCAAAGGCGTCTGTGTGACACATCGCAATGTCGTTGCGATGCTTGCCGCTACGCGGGCACTGGTAGACACCGATGACACCGATGTGTGGACGATGTTCCACTCGCCCGCCTTCGACTTCTCGGTGTGGGAGATGTGGGGGGCGCTGTCGGGCGGTGGGACGCTCGTGCTCGTGGAGCCGGAGACGACGCGGTCACCTGAGGAATTCGCCGAACTGCTGGAGCGGGAACGGGTTACGGTGCTCAGTCAGACGCCGTCGGCGTTCTATACGCTGCCTGGCGACGCGGGCGCGACGCTGCGGCATATCGTGCTCGGCGGCGAGGCCCTCGATTTGCGGCGGCTGCGCGGATGGTACGACGCCCGCACGGCGGCGCGGCCACGCATCGCCAACCTCTACGGGATCACCGAGGCCACGGTGCACGCCACGCACCTGGCGTTGGAACGCGACATCGCACACTCGGCCAAGGCCAGCATTGTGGGCCGCGGCCTACCGGGAATGGCTGTGCGCGTGCTGGATTCGCGGCTGCGCCCGGTCCCGATAGGCGCGGTCGGTGAGATCTATCTCGCCGGGCGCCAGATCGCCCGCGGCTATCACGCGCGCCCGGCGACGACCGCGTCGCGGTATGTCGCCGACCCGTTCGGCGCTCCCGGAACGGTCCTGTACCGCACCGGCGACCTCGCACGCTGGAACTACGACGGCCAGCTCGAGTATCGGGGCCGCGGCGACGACCAGGTGAAGATCCGCGGGTACCGGATCGAGCCGGGCGAGATCGAGGCCGCGCTGCTCGACCACGGCTCGGTGGCCGAGGCCGCCGCGGTGGTCCGGACCGACGGGAGCGCGTCCCGGCTGGTCGCCTACGTGGTCCCCGCGCCCGAGCGAACCATCGACACGACTATCCTGGAACGCCATGTCGCGCAGCATGTTCCGCCGTACATGCGCCCCGCCGTCCTCGTCACCGTCGATGCGCTCCCGCGCACCGCGAACGGCAAGCTGGATCGCGCCGCGCTACCCGATCCGGTCGTCCGGGCGCGGTCGGCACAGGCTCCGCGTACCCCGGCCGAACAGGCGGTGGCCGACGTGTTCGCCGAAGTTCTCGGCGTCGAACGCCCGGGCGTGGACGATTCCTTCTTCGTGCTCGGCGGCGACAGCATCACCTCCATCCAGCTCGCCTCCCGAGCCCGGACCAAGGGCCTGTACTTCACCCCGAGGGACGTGTTCGAGCACCGCACGGTCGCCGGAATTGCCACCGCCGCACGGACATCCGACTCCGTCGACGCGGCCCCCGTACTGACCGAGCTACCCGGTGGGGGCGTCGGTGACATGCCACTGCCGCCCGCCGTGCGATGGCTGGTCGAACGCGGCGGCCCCTTCCGGCGCGTCCACCAGACCCTGACGATAGAACTGCCCGCCGATATCGACCACGATGTCGTCACCGCGACCATCCTCGCGGTCGTCGACCGGCACGATATGTTGCGTAGCCGCCTGTCCCGCGACGACACCGGCGAATGGCTACTGGAGACCGCCCCGCCCGGCTCGGTCGACCCGGCAGATGTGCTGCGCCGCTGCGATATCGATGACGCCGACAGCCTGGAGACGGTCGCCGCGCGGGAACTCGACGCCGCGCTGGACACCCTCGATCCGGCCGCCGGCGCCGTGGTCCGTTTCGTCCGGCTGATCCCGCGCGACGCACCGGGCAGGCTGATCATCTGCGTGCACCACATCGCGGTGGATGGGGTGTCGTGGCGCATCCTCGTCCCCGACCTCTTCACGGCCCTCGCCGCCGCGGCGAACGGCTCCGCGCCACAATGGGATTCGCCCGGCACCTCCATGCGCCGGTGGGCGCACGCCCTGGTCGACGCGGCACACGGACCCGATCGGATCGCCGAACTCGGCCTGTGGCAACGCATCTGCGCCACGCCCGATCCGCTGCTCGGATCACGACCGCTCGATCCCGCCATCGATGTCGCCGAGCACGTCGCGACGGTCGACGTCACCGTGGATGAGACCGTCACCGAAGCGCTCGTGCGGACCGTGCCCGCGCTCTTCCACGCCGGGGTGGACGAAATCCTCACCGCGGCCCTGGCCGTCGCGCTCGCGACCTGGCGGTCCCGGCGGGGGCGGTCCACGCCGGTTTCCCTGCTCCGGCTGGAAGGCCATGGCCGCGAGGAGCAGGCCGTGCCGGGCGCCGACCTCTCGCGGACGGTCGGCTGGTGCACCTCGCTGTACCCGGCCCGGCTGGATCTCACCGATATCGATCTCGAGGCGGCGCTGTCGGGAGCCGACGCGACCGGAACGGTGCTCAAGACGGTCAAGGAACAGCTTCGCGCCCTCCCCGATCACGGGCTCGGCTACGGCCTGCTGCGCTACCTCAACCCCGACACCGCCGACCTGCTGCCGGGGCCGCTGCCCGGCCAGGTCGGATTCAATTATCTCGGCCGCGTCGACGATCACGGCGCGGAGATGCTGTCGTCCCCGGCCACCACCGTCGAGCCCGGCCTGCCCGCGGCGGCCACCATCGATATCAACGCCATCGTCGCCGGCTCACGGCTCCGAGCCGGATTCGCTTATCCGGAAACACTTCTCGAGGCCGCCGACGTATCCGAGCTGGCGGATCTCTGGGTGACCGCCCTCGAGGCGATCGCCACCCACGCCCGCGACCCGCGCGCAGGCGGCCACACGCCCTCGGACTTCCCGCTGGTCCGGGTGAGCGCCGACGACATCGGCCGGTGGGAGCGCCGCCACGGCCGCCTCACGGACGTGCTGCCGCTGGCTCCGCTGCAGCCGGGGCTGTACTTCCACGCCGTGCTGGCCGGACCGCCGGACATCGACCGGAACTCCGTCGACGTCTACAACGTGCAGGCGATTCTGCACATCGACGGCACGGTCGACCGCGACCGTTTGCGCTGGGCCGCGACGGAACTCCTGCGCAGGCACCCCACCCTGCGCGCGGCCTTCGCCGCCGACGACACCGGCACGCCCCGGCAGGTGGTACCCGAGACCGTCGAACTCCCGTGGCGCGATGTGGATCTGCGGTTGGAGCGCAGGCGCGACACCATGCTGACGGAACTGGCTGCGGGAGAACGCGTTCGCCGGTTCGACCCGGCCAGTCCCCCACTGATGCGGTTCATCCTGGTCCGCATGGCCGCGGATCGGCAGGCACTGGTCGCGACCTACCACCACATACTGCTGGACGGCTGGTCGGTGCCGCTGGTGCTGCGAGATCTCATGGCGCTCTACGCTTCCGGCGAACCGCTGCCGCCGCCCGAGGGCTCCTTCCGCTCGTATCTCGCCTGGCACAGCGCCCGAGACACCACGGCGTCCGCCGCGGCTTGGCGGCGCGCGCTCGACGGGGTGTCCGCGCCGACCCAGGTGGCGCCGTCGGCTTCCACCCACGCCGACTCGACGGCGGTCGCCGAGTACTTGTGGACGCTCGACCCGGACACCACCGCCGCGCTCGGCGCGACGGCCACCGGACTCGGTGTCACGGTCAACACCGTGCTGCAGACCGCGTGGGCAATCCTGTTGGGCCGCAGGCTCGGCCGCGACGACGTGATCCTCGGGGCTACCGTCTCCGGCCGCCCCGCCGCACTTCCCGGCGTGGAAACGATTGTGGGGCTGTGCATCAACACCGTTCCGGTGCGGGTGCGGCTCGCGCCGGACGTGTCCGCGGCCGCACTGTTGCGTGCGGTGCAGGCCGAACAGGCGGCGCTGATCGAGCACCACCACCTCGGCCTGACCGAGATCCACGCCGCGGCCGGGCAGCGGGACATGCTGTTCGATACGGCACTGGTGTTCGAGTCCTATCCGCTCGACACCGAACATCTCGCCGCGGCCGCCGCCGCCCTCGACGGCGTCACCGACGCCGTCATCGAACTGCACGACGCCGCGCACTATGCGCTGTCACTCACCATCGCCCCGGGCGACGCCCTGACCATCCGATTCGGTTACCTCCGCCAGGTATTCGATGAGGCGGAGGTGACCGCGATCGGCACCGAACTGCGCGGGCTGCTCGCGGCACTGGCGCGAGACCCGCAGGTCGCCCTCGAGGCGCTGCGATGACCTCGCGGTGGCCCTTGACCAGGGCACAGCAGCACGTCTGGGCGGCGGAGCAACTCGACGACACCGGGCGGCGGTTCGTCATCGGCGGGTACGTGCACCTCGCGGGCACGGTCGACGAGGCGGCGTTCGAGCGGGCGCTGCGCCTGGTGGTGGCCGGAGCCGAAACGCTGCGCGTGCGATTCGGCGCCGACGATGACGGCGGGGTCGAACAGATCCTCGAGGAGGCGGCCGACTGGCCGTTGCACCGCACCAGCTTTCGTGCCGCCGACAATCCGCGTGAGGCGGCGGTGCGGTTCATGTACGCGACGCTGGACCGCCCGTTCGACCTGCGCCGGGCCCCGCTGTTCGAACACTATCTGATCGATCTGGGCGAGGCGGGCACAGCGTGGTTCGTCCGATCGCATCACGCGGTGCTCGACGGCGCGGCCGCGGCCGCCATGGTCAAGCGGGTCGCCGACACCTACACCGCGCTGGTTGCCGGGCAGCCCGTCGTGGAGACGGTCTTCGATCGCGTGGAAGCCCTTGTCGCGGAGGACGTTCGCTACCGGACGTCCGCCCGCTTCGCCGATGACCGGCAGTTCTGGTCGGAACGGCTCGCCGTCCCGGGGCCGGCCGACGCGCCGCTGTTCGCCGGTGTCGCCACAGCGACCGGCGCACCGCGGTTCCTCCGACAGGCCGGAGTCCTCAGCGAACCCGCATGGCAGGCCGTCCGAGCCAGGGCGGAGGCGTCGGCCACCGCGTGGCCGGTGTGGGTGTTCGCGGCGATCGCCATACTGCTGCACGCCGATTCGGGCGCCCGCACGGTCACACTCGGCCTGGCCGTGCCCGCGAAACGCTCCCGCACCGCGCTCGGTGTCACCGCCAATATCGTCCCGCTGCGCATCGCCGTCGACCCGGCGGCCTCCATCGGCGACCTCGTTCGCGCGGTGCGCGCCGAATCCCTGATCGTGCTGCGCCACCAGCGCTATCAGCAGGCCGATATGCTCGCCGATCTCCGAGCCGGTGGCACCGGGGGTGGGATCCTCGGTCCCACGGTCAATGTGCTCCCGATGCAAAAGGATCTCCGATTCGGCACCGAACCCGCTGTCCTGCGCCATCTTTCGGCCGGACGCTCGGACGGCCTGACAATCGGCGTCTACGACAACGGCGACCCGGTCCTCACCCTCGTCCTCGAATCGAGCACCCTCCGCTACACCGAAGCCGACCTCACCGCCCACCACCACCGCCTCACCGAAACCCTCGACGCCCTCGCCTCCGCCCCGGACAACCTCCCGATCGGCCGCCTCCGAATCGATGCGGTCACCCCCGCGGCACCGAGCGGAACAGCCACTGCCACTACCGGTGCCACGGCCACACCCGCCCATCGAACCGAGTGCGCCGCCACAGACACACTCGCTGATTGGTTCGAGCGCACGGCCGCGGTGCGCGGGGACGCTATCGCCGTCGTCTGTGGTGCGGAGTCGCTCAGCTATGCCGAATTGGACAGGCGGGCAGAGCGTTTGGCCGCGCGCATCGCCGGATGCGGTGCGGGGCCGGGGAACTTCGTGGCGCTCGCCCTGCCTCGCACGCTGGAGTTGGTGGTCGCGGTGGTGGCTACGGTGAAGGCCGGTGCCGCCTATGTTCCGCTCGATACCGGCTATCCGGAGCAGCGTTTGCGGGAGATCGTCGGGGACACCAATCCCATTCTGATCGTCACCGACACCGAAGTCACACTGCCGGGATCTATTTCGGCGACACAGGTGCTGCGGATCGGCGATTCGCCAGCCACACCGCCCGGGCAGGTGACTCGCCCTGTCGCGCACCACCCCGCCTATGTCATCCACACCTCCGGGACGACGGGCGTGCCCAAGGGCGTGGTAGTGACGCACGCGAATGTCGTTCGCCTGCTCACCTCGACGCGGCTCCGGTTCGGCTTCGGTCCCGCCGATGTGTGGACGCTGTTCCATTCCCTCGCTTTCGACTTCTCGGTGTGGGAGATCTGGGGCGCCCTGTGTCACGGCGGCACGCTCGTCGTCGTGGACGCGGCCGTGGCGCGCGCGCCGGACGAGTTCCTGGATCTTCTCGTGGAACAACGAGTTACGGTGCTGAATCAGACGCCGTCCGCGTTCGGGACGCTCGTCGATGCCTTGGACCGTCGACCCGGTACGAGCGAACGACTGGCCCTGCGCCAGGTGATATTCGGCGGCGAACCGGTGGAGCCGTGGCGCGTTGCGGCCTGGTGGAAACTGCGTCCCGCGGAGCTGACGAGCCTGGTCAATATGTACGGCATCACCGAGACCACGGTGTTCACCACCGGTACGGCCCTGACGCCGGACCCCTCGGCCGCGGATATCGGCACCCCTATTCCCGATCTGTCGGTGTACGTGCTCGATGCCGCACTGCGTCCGTGCCCACCGGGGATTCCGGGCGAACTGTACGTCGCGGGTCCCGGTGTCGCCCAAGGATATCTGCGTCGCCCGGGCCTCACCGCGGCACGTTTCGTCGCCGACCCGTTCGGCGCGCCGGGCACCGTCATGTACCGCAGCGGGGACATGGGACGGTGGACCGTCACCGGCACGCTCGACTACCTCGGCAGGGCGGACCGGCAGGTCAAGGTGCGAGGTTTCCGGATCGAACCCGGCGAGGTGGAGGCCGCGCTGTGCGAGCTGCCGCCGGTCCGGGCGGCGGCGGTCCTGACCGTCGAGCACCGCCCCGGAGACCGCCGGATCGTCGCCTTGGTCACTGGCGTCGACATCGATGTCGACGAGACCCGCCGCGGTCTCGCCGACCTGCTTCCCGCCCATGCGATTCCGGCCGCGATCATCGCCGTCGACAGTCTTCCGATGACCGCCACCGGCAAGATCGACGAGCGGCGGTTGCGCACGCTCGCCGCCCATGGCACCGCACGCGCCGCCACCGCGGCCCCGCGCACCGACGCCGAAGTGCGGCTGCATGCCCTGGTGACCGATGTTCTCGGGCACGACGGCCTAGGCATCGACGACGGCTTCTTCGCCTCCGGTGGGGACAGCATCCTGGCCATCCGGCTGGCAGACCGGGCCCAGGCGGTCGGGCTCGCGATCACACCCCGCGATGTCTTCGAACAGCAGACCGTGCGCGCGCTCGCGCACACGGCCGAGACACGGCCCGCGCCCGAACTCCCGCACCCCGCACCGGGCATCGACGGTGACGGGCGGTCGCTCCCCGCCACACCCCTACAGTCGGGCCTGCTGTTCCACTCCCTCTATGACGGCGGCGCGGACGGCGCCCCCTACGTCGTCCAGTTCGCGTTCACGGTGGACGGCTCAGTCGAGGCCGACCGGCTGCGCGCCGCACTGGGGTCGGTCCTCGCGCGCCACCCGCATTTGATCGGCTCGTTCGTGATCGATGACGGTGGGCAGCCCCGGTACGAAATCCGCCCGGACGTCGAAGTGCCCTGGCGTTTCCTCGATCTCGCCGAATCGACCCGCGAGGAACAGGCGGACGCCGTCGACCGGGTGAGCGCCGAGGATGCCCGAATCGATCCCACCGTGCCACCACTGCTCAGGATCACCGTGCTGCACACCGGCGTTCGCGGCGCCGTGCTACTCCTGACCCACCATCACGCCCTGCTCGACGGCTGGTCGGTCGGAATCCTGATGCGCGAGCTGTCGACCCGCTACCGAGGCGGCGAACTGCCTTCTCCCACATCATTTCGCAGATTCCTCGAATGGTCCGCGACCCGGGATGCCGACGCCGCCCGCCGCGCGTGGGCGCACGAGCTCGCGGGCGTCGAGCCGAGCAAGGCGGCACGCGCGGACCGCGCGCAGTGGCGGCCCCCGGGAGACTACGCCTTCCGACTACCGGATGCCCTGGCGGCGGCCCTCCGCGCACGCGCCGCCGAACGCGGCGTCACGATCAACGCACTGATGCAGGCGATGTGGGCGCTGGTGCTGTCGAATCTGACCGGCAGCGACGACGTCGTCTTCGGCATCACCGTCTCCGGCCGCACCGGCGGCCCGGAAATGGCAGAGATCGTCGGGCTGCTCATGAACACGGTGCCGCTGCGAGTGCGCCTGTCCCCCACCGACACCGGGCTCGATCTGGCCGCCCGTATCCAGGCCGGGCGCGCGGCCTTGATGGAGCACGATCACCTCGGACTGCCCGAGATCCTCACCGCGGCAGGACAGTCCGACCTCTTCGACACCTCACTCGTCTTCGAGAACTTCCCGGTCCATCCCGACTCCGAGGCGGATTTCTCGGTCGCCGCCATGGAAGTCCGTGGCAGCACGCACTATCCGCTGACCGTGGTGGTCGTCCCCGACAGCGGACAGCTGACCTTCCGAATCGGCCTGCAGCCCGACCGCATCGCCGGTCTCGCCGACGCCGACGATCTCCGGTCACGGATCCTGACCGCCTGCGAGGCACTCGCCGCGCCACGCCCGTCACCGATCGGCCGGATTCACCTGGTCGAACCCGCACGGCTGTTGGTCGCCGGGCACGGCGTGCACACCGATATCGAAAACGACAGCATCGCAGGCTGTTTCGAAACCATCGCCCGCCGGGATCCGCAGCGCGTCGCACTCTGGTGCGACGAGGTCGAACTCACCTACGCCGAGGTGAACGCCCGCGCCAACAGGGTGGCACGGTGGCTGCTGACCCGCGGCGCCGGTCCCGGCGTACCGATCGGCATCGCGCTACCACGCTCGACCGATCTCGTGGTGGCCTTTCTCGCCGTGTACAAGCTGGGGGCGATCTGCGTGCCGCTCAGCGACCGCCATCCCCCCGCGCACATCCGTAAGCTGTTGCGGTTCACCGGAACCGAGGTGGTGCTCGACAATCTCTCCGCCGCGGACACAGCGGACGGCGACCTCGGCATCACCGTCGCCCCCGACACGGTCGCGACGCTCATGTTCACCTCGGGATCGACCGGAGCCCCCAAGGGCGTCGAAGTGACCCACCGCAATATCGTCGCGCGAGCGCGCGATCGTCTCGGCCACGGCGGCGGGCACGAACGCGTGCTGCTGCATCTCCCGCACACGTGGGACATGGTCGTGTACGAACTCTGGCTACCCCTGCTGACCGGGCGCACCGCCGTGATCGCGAAGCCCGGTGTGCTCGATATCCACGACTACGCCCGGGTGCTGCGCGCCGGACGCGTCACCTCGATGCTGTTGTCCACGGGCCTGTTTCACCTCCTGACCGAACAGGCTCCGGAGGAACTCGCCCGGCTGGCGCAACTCGCGGTCGCCGGAGATGTGCTGTCACCACGGGCCGTCGGAGCGGTACACCAGGGCGGGCGCCCGCCGACGGTGCGCAACCTCTACGGTCCCGTCGAGACCACCGGCTTCGCCACCACCTACACGATTCCGAGCGACGCCTCCCCCGAGGGGCCCGTCCCGATCGGGCGCCCCGCCGACAACACCCGGATCGCCGTGCTCGATACGGCGCTGCGACCCGTACCAGTCGGCGTTTTCGGCGAGATCTACCTGTCCGGCGCGGGACTCACCAACGGCTACCACCGCGCCCCGGCCGCGACCGCTGCGCGTTACGTCGCCGACCCGTACGGCCCGCCCGGCGCACGCATGTACCGCACCGGGGACCTGGGCCGCTGGGACGAGGACGAGCTGCTGCACTTCCTCGGCCGCACCGACCGACAGGTGAAGGTCAACGGGTTCCGCATCGAACCCGGGGAGGTCGAGGCGGCGATCCACCGCGCGGGCGACATCACCGCGGCGGTCGTCACGGCACGACGGAACGGCGCCGGGCAGTCGCTGGTGGCACACGTCGTCGGCCGCGGCGAGATCGATACCGCCGCGCTGCGCGCCCGGCTCACCGCGAGCCTGCCCGGCTACCTCGTGCCGTCGGTGGTCGTGCGAGTGGACGAGATCCCGCTGACCGGCACGGGCAAGGTCGATGTCGACGCGCTCCCACCCCCGCCCGACGCGGCGCACGCGCCCGTCCGAACCCCGCGACAGCAGATCATCGCGGCGGCGTTCGCGGCGGCGCTGGGCGGCCGCACCCTCGGCAGCACCGACGACTTCTTCGCGCACGGCGGCAATTCGCTGTTGGCCATCCGGGTGGTGGCCGCGCTCCGGTCGTCGCTCGGCGTCGCGGTGACCCTGCGGGATCTGTTCGAAGCGCCGACCGCCGGCGCCCTCGAACAGGCACTCGACCGGCGCACAGACGAACCCGGCAGCGCCCGACCGGAATTCGAGCCCGGCCCCCGCCCCGCCGCGATCCCACTGTCGCCCGCGCAGCAGCGACTGTGGACCGTGAACTATCTCGGCGGCCACCAGCCCGACTACCTGATCGCGACCGCGCTCGACATCCGCGGACCGCTGGACGCGGCGGCCCTGGCGGCCGCCGCCACCGATCTCGTCGCGCGGCACGAGATCCTGCGAACCGTGCTGCCGTACGGCACAGACGGGCCGGAGCAGCGCATCCTGCCGAACGAGTCGGCCCGACCGGACGTCCGCCTCGTCGACGCGGAGAATCTGGACGAGGCGGATCGAGCCATGGCCTCGGAGATGCTGCGCGGATTCGACCTGTTGACGCAGCCGCCGTTGCGAATCCGCCTGTACCGCTTGGGCGGCGACCATCACGTCCTGTTCGGTGCGATCCATCACGCCGCCGGGGACGGCGAATCGGTGGGCATCCTCCAACGCGACCTCATCACCGCCTACCGCGCCCGAATCCTCGGGCAATCGCCGCACTGGTCCACTCCGGCAACACAATTCGCGGACTACGCGATATGGCTGCAACGCCTGCTGGGTTCCGACCTGCTCGACCGGCAGGCGCGGTACTGGCGCACCGTACTCGACGGCATGCCGCGGCAGCCGGTGCTGCCCGTCGACCGCTCCCGCACCGAGCGGCGCGCGAACACCGCGGCAACAGTGCCGGTCCACATCGACCCGCAAGCCCACCGCGCGCTCGTCCGGACCGCCGCCGACTGCGGGGTCAGCACCTACATGCTCGTGCACACCGCCCTCGCCGTGGCGTTGCACGAATACGGCGCGGGGACGGACCTGCCCATCGGCGTCGCGCTGAGCGGCCGCGACTCCGACCGGCTCCAAGACGTGGTCGGCTGCGTGGTCGATACGGCGATCGTCCGCCTCGTCCTGTCGGGGCGGCCGACCTACCGCCACCTGGCCCATCGGGTTCGCGACCGTCTCCTCGGCGCCTACGAACACAAGGAGTTCCCCTTCGACCGCCTGGTCGAGATGCTGAACCCGCGACGCTCCCGCACCCATCACCCGCTGTTCCAGGTGATGGTGACCTACCTGCGAGGCTCGGATATCCCGGCCCCCGACGGCTTGTCGATCCGGCCGCGACCGGTGGCGGTGCGCCGGACCCCGTTCGAGCTGCTGGCGAACCTGCGCGAGGAATACCGCTCCGATGGCGAGTGTGCGGGAATTTCCGGCGAAATGGTCTACGCGACAGAGCTTTTCGATCGAATGACCGTGGAAACCCTTGTCGCCGCGATCATCACGGCAGTGCAGGCGATGTGCGCCGACCCCGACGCACCGATCCAGGATGTCACGCACGACCTCCGAGTTCCGCGATGATCAAGGAATCTACGAGGCCGTCCAACTCGTCGACCAGCGCGGCCGCGCGGCCGTTGCACGCCGGGGTGCTGTAGCGGGCGAAGCTGTAGCGAGGCGTAAGAGCGCCGCGCAGACAGTAATCGACACCGCCTACCACGCCGATGCCAGCGACAACCGACCCGGAACCGCGGGGCAAGGGCATCGACGGCCTGCGCGTCGCCGACGCCTCGGTGTTCCCCGAGCACACCACGGTGGGTCCCGGCATCACCGTGATGCTTATCGGCGAACGCTGCGCCGAGCTCATCGCCAAAGCGCGGTAATGCCGGTGACGATCAGGGCTGCCGGATCGCGACGATGTCGAACTCCAGCACGACCTTCCGACCGACCATGCCGCTCGCCACGCTCCAGTGCACGCCCCAATCCTTGCGATTGATCGTAGTGCTGCCCTCGAAGCGAACCCGGAACTCGCCGTCCGGGCCGGGATGGGCACCCGCCGCGACGACGTCGGAAGTGACTTGCTTGGTGACACCGCGGATGGTCACATCGCAGACGGCGGTGAGGCCGCCCAGATCGCCCGGTCGCACGCTCATCGCGGTGACGAAGATCGCCGGGTGATCGGCCACATCCAGATACTTTCCGCACAGCAGCTGGTCGCGTTGCGCGTTGCCGGTGTCGATACTGTTGGTCAGGACCGTGACCGCGGCGCTCGACCGCGACGGATCGGCGTCGATGTGCGCGCTGCCCTCGAACGCGTGGAACTGTCCGCGCACCTTGGGACCGATCGTGTGCTTGGCCACGAAGCCGATCCGCGTGTAGGCGGTGTCGAGGATATAGTCTCCGGTCAGCTCGCTCAGTTCGATCATGGTTGTCATGGGTGATTTCTCCGATGTCGTAGGTTCGGCTCACCATTCCGACGAACAACGCCGCCGGAATGTGAGGCGTGCAGTCCGACGTGATGAGGGAATGGCTCTGGTGGCCTATGGGACTGCGGTGCGCCCGTCCGGCGGCGCGCGAACGTGGACGGTGGTCGACGCCGGGTATCGGACGGTCGGGCCGGTCGAGGCGTGGATCGAGGCGCATCGACACCTGTGGTCGCCGAACACGGTGCGCGGGTTATGTGACCGCGTTGGCGCAGTGGTGGACCTTTCTCGAGCACCGTGACGAGGCCGACCGCTTGGCAGGAGGTTGGTGTCCCGGCGGTGAGCGGGTTCTTGTCGTGGCTGCGCAACGACCGTACTGTCGAGCATCGCCTGGCCCCCGCGGGCGAACAGCCGTCGGCGACGACGCTGGAAGCGCGTCTGGCCGCGCCGATTTCGTTCTCTAGCTGGCAGCAGGACGTGTCGGGGGGTTCCGGTCGCAGGCCGGTTGTTGCGGCGGATGCCGGCGCGGGGGCCGGCGCGGGGGCCGCTGGCGCATCTGGATGCACGTTCGGCCCCGGCACCGTCGTCGCTAGTGCGGGTCCGCCGCCAGCGCCACCACGGCCGGACGCCGATCCTGCTGCCGACCCAGATCCAGGCCATCCTCGACGGCTGCGCCGTGGTCGACCCGGCGACCGGCGATTGGGCCGGGGATCTGCCGGGCCGGCTGCTGTTCGCGAGCCCGAACCGAATGCGGTTACGCGGTGAGGCCGCGCAGCCGCATTGCTTCGGCTACTCGACCTACGCCGATCGCGTGAACGGATTGGCGCAGTGTGATTCCTTGTTCATGTGACAGTTCCTGCACACCGTCGTACGCATTGGAAATAACGTCCTTCAAGCGCCTGTCGATATCGCCGGAGCTCCAGCTGTATGCCTGGAGGTTCTGCACCCATTCGAGATAGGAGACGACAACGCCGCCGGCATTGGCAAGTATGTCGGGCACGACGATACAGCCTTTGTCCTGCAGGATTTCATCGGCATCGGGGGTTGTGGGACCATTTGCCCCTTCGACAATTATCGATGCTTGAATTTGCGCTGCATTGGCGGAGGTGATCACGTTCTCCAACGCCGCTGGTACGAGGATGTCGACGTCCAGCGTGAGGAGTTCGTCATTTGTCGCGTGGTCACCGAGGCCGTCGACCTCGCTGATGGAGCGTGCGCCGGCTGTGAGTGTGGTCTGTGCGGCGGCGAGATCTATGCCGTTGGAGTTGTGGCGGGCGCCGTCGACGTCGCTGACGGCGACGACTCGGCACCCCGCATCCGCGAGGTACTGGGCTGCGAGGGCACCAACTTTGCCGAATCCCTGTACAGCGACCGTGGCTCCGTCAGATGATTTTCCCTGTTGTTTCAGGGTGGCCAACGCGCACAAGGCAACACCTCGTGAGGTTGCGCCGTGGCGGCCGTGGGAACCGCCTAACGCCACTGGCTTTCCGGTGACCAGTCCGGGCACCGAGTATCCGACGTGGCCAGAATAGGCGTCCATTATCCACGCCATCGTCTGGGCGTCTGTGCCGACGTCGGGTGCAGGGATGTCTTTTTCGGCACCGATCACCGGGAATATCTCCCTGGTGTAGCTACGCGTCAATGCTTCCAGCTCCGCGACTGTCAGGCTGTGCGGGTCGACAGCTACCCCGCCTTTGGCGCCGCCGATGTTGATGATCATGACCGCGGTGAACCTGCTGTCGGTCCGATCCTTCGGCGAGGCCGAATACTGGTTCGCCGGCATAAAAGTCGCCGCCGTGGTCGTATTCATAACTATCGCTGCAATATTCGTTGCGGGACTGTGGCCGGGGGCTTAGACCGTGTCTTACGTGGTTGTGATCCGGTTCGGATGCGTCGGATCCGGTTGTGCTGCATGATGTTCGGTTTGTGACCGACGAGTTGTCGAAACGTCTTGTGCCGGACGAACTGTGGGCTCTGGCCGAGCCGTTGTTGCCCGAATTCACGCCCCGCCCGCAAGGTGGTGGCACCGCACCGACCGACGAGCGGGCGGTGTTCACGGCGGTGGTGTTCGTGCTGACCAGCGGCTGCACGTGGCGGATGCTGCCGCCGTCGTTCGGCGTAACCGTCCCGACTGCGCATCGCCGGTTCAGCGT